>JAIPJP010000004.1 GCA_021734105.1 Candidatus Woesearchaeota archaeon | reverse complement strand
CATGATATTTCATGCCTGAAGCATGAAAAACTTTAATAACTTGCTTGTGTAAACTAACTTCATACTGACCGGAAATTTCTGTCTGAACCATAGTAATTTCTTGTCAGTATACATATTTATACCTTTTTGAACAACGCCTTTAGAGCACAATATTTATATACCCCAGTCATATCTTATGTATTGTACTTACGAGGGGGTTACGTGGATGAAACTAACGCTTGCAGAACCAAAATATCTTAAAGAAAGTGTCGCAATTATTTCCGAAATAGTCACTGAAGCAACTTTAAAAATTACATCAGAAGCAGTAGCACTTGTAGCAATGGATCCGGCTAATGTCGCGCTGGTAATTTTCAAATTATTATCTTCTTCATTTGTGACATATGATATAGAAGGTCCAACAAACATTACAGTAAACTTGAATAATCTTAAACAAGTGCTTCGAAGAGTAAAAAGTAATGATACATTAACTTTAGAACTTGAAGAGAATAAACTTAAAGTGACGTTGCAGTCAACAAGTAAACGAACGTTTCATTTGCCACTCATCGAGCTTGATGATAAAGAGCAACGAGTACCCGATCTTTCTTTTGTAGCAACGATTGTAATGCAATCTAGCACGCTTATTGACGCTGTTGATGATGTAGATGTTGTTGGTGAGAGTGTAACATTTTCTGCAACTCAAGACAAGTTTTCTATCAGTAGTAAGGGTGATTTAACGAAAGCCGCTGTCGATATTCCTGCTGATAAAACAACAAAAATTGTGTGCGAAGATGAGGGTGTTAAAGCCAAGTATTCCATTGAGTATTTAAAAAAGATGATGCAGGGCGCAAAAATTGCTGATGTCGTGCAAATTAAATTCAGTCGCGATTACCCGCTTCGACTCGAGTATGTGGTGCAAAATAAATTAGAATTATCTTTTGTTCTCGCTCCTCGTGTTGACAACGATTAAATACTTCGTTATTTAGGGCGTTTTGTTGTTATAACTCTATTTCTTTTTTCTTCTTACTAAGTTTACTATTTTTCTTACCAATTAGTGCTTTATATTGGTTATTCCTTACTAATTCTGGAGGTTTGCACATTGGCTGATAAGATCACTATTGATAAGAAAAGCACTACTTTTCAGATTTATAAGTTTATAACTGAAAAACGGGCAGTTATCACTAAAGAGATTTTTGATGAGTTCAAAGACAAGGGCATCAGAAACAGCCATGTTAGTTCTTATTTAAGGCAGTTAATGAAGAATAATTTGATCTTGAAGAGTAAGAAAAGGGCTCAGAGTAAGGCTAGAAAGTGCAGTTCTGTGTTTGTTTATGGTATGACTCAGGATGATATTAATCAGAAGATTCAGAGGCTTAATAGCAGGACTGATGAAAAGGAGTTCTTACAGGGTGTAAAAAAGGAAATATTTGATGCTTTGATAGATTCTGATGATGGCTATACTACTGCAGAGGTCCTGTATCTTTTAAGGGAGAAAGAGTATTACAAGGAGTATGGAAATTATGATCATGTCTATGCTTGCCTTAATGATCTTTTGAAACTGCAGTTGATTAAGAGAAGTCCTTTTATGATGCCTGGCAATGCTATGATTCATGGCAGAAAGCCAGGATATGTTTATGGTAGGGATGAAAAGGCTATTTACAATAAGATTATCAAGCTCATGCCTAAAGAGGTTAGAAGTGCTTACTTGCTTATTTCTCAATCTAATGAAATCTATAATATTGATATGATGAAGGAGCGTTTTAAGGTTACTTATAATCAGATTAAGAGCTGGTTTGATTATAGATTTATCAGTGTTGGTTGGATCAAGGTTGTAACGTATAAACAGCGAAGGTATTATTTTAATAGGACTATGCCTGAGAGTTTTGTGTTGCAGCAAGCTCCTAAATTGCATAAGGATGAAGTTGTTAAGAGTATTCTTGACGTGACCACTCTTGGTAATGGTTTTGAGGAACAGGCAATATTTTATTTTGTGATGTATTTGATGACTCGGTATAACTTGCAGATTCGTTTGAACAAAGATTTTCCAAAGAAGATTCCTTCATGGTTTAATCCTAAGGATATCAAGCGTTATACTGACGAGAAAGAGAAAAGGCTTTGTGATGTTTGGAGGTTTGATTCAGAGCCTATTGATTACTTAGTGTTTTGTTATGATCAATTATTGAAAGTGCCTATCTTTGGTTTTGCTGTTTCTATTAAAAGAGATAAGAAAGGCAAGTATCTTGGAAGTGCTGGTAAGAAGTATGTTACTTCTATGGTTGGCTGTCTTTCTCATAGCAGGAGTCTTGATATGAAGCCTATTCCTATGTCTCATAAGCTTACTCCTGTGCTTATCATGAATAATCCTAATGGCGCTAAATTGTTTGAGTGGGCTAAGCTTACTGGTGTCTTGCTTCTTTGGATGAAAAAGGTTGATCTTCTCAGAGCATTCTGTAATGGTGTTGGCATCAAGTATGAGAAAGACTTGGAGCTTGATAGACTTAGAAGGTTTAGTGAACTCTTTGATAAATACAAAGGACATGAGGATGTTGTTCTTGGAAAGTCCAGTATCAAGAGACTTATTGGCGAGATAGGAGAAAAAGAATTGGAGGCGATATCTGATGAGATTGAAAAGTCATCTACAATATGAAAGAGATTTTTGTAACTTAATGAATGAACAAGGTTTTCATACTGAACGAGTTGCAGCATCTGGCAGACGTAAAGAGTCTGTCTGCGATGCAGTATTATTTACCTTAAACAAAACGTATCTTGTTGAGGTAAAAAGCACAAAGGAAAAAAGCTTTTCTTTAAAGAGAGGTTTGCATGGGCTTTTGCCAGTATGCTCTAAACATAATGTTTTACCATTACTTGCAGTTTACTTCAAGAGCGCTCATTCTTCTAAAGGAAAAGGCAAGTGGTTGTTTAAAATAATTAATGATAATCTGGAAAAGGTGAGTGTTAATGATGGATGTGATGAACTTTAAGCCACAGCTTGTTGGCGATGGAGATGTTGAAGTATTCATTTACAATAATGATGCAGTTGCAGTTGAGCCAAAGATAGATGGGATAAGGATATTGCTTGAAAGAAAAGGCGATGATCTTCGTTTCATTACTCGTAATGGTAAAGACTATTCAAGCAGGTATTTGTCTATTGTTGATAATCTTAGAAAAGGATTGCATATTAATGATGTTGTTCTTGACGGAGAAATTGCAGTTGTTAAAGATGGTAAAGTAATGGGTCCTCACAGAGCCATCTCAAAGAAGTTAGAAAAAGGCGAGAAGCTTGTTTATTTTGTTTTTGATATCTTAGAAGTTGATGGACATGATTTGACTGAATTAGATTATGTCAACAGAAGACTACACATTGGTCTTGTAGTGGAAGAGAATGAAAGCTTGTCTATCATACCAAATACTTTTACAAACACCATTGTTGATGTCCAGAGCTTATACAAGAAATTTATTGAGTCAGGATTTGAAGGAATTGTTGTTAAAAATCTTGAAGAGTACAGACCAAACTCTCGCTTTAACTGGATCAAGCTAAAGCCAATAAGAACAAGAGATGTAAGAATTATTGAGAAGAAGAAAACAAAAGACGAGAAAGCATTTGTCTACAAGTATGTAACAGAAGAGGAAAAGGAAGGCACAGTAATGAGTAAAGATGATTACGAAGTTGGTTCAGTAATCGAGCTCTCTTTTAACAAAGGCAATTTTGAGAAGCTAAGATTTCCAAGAATCGTGAGAGTGAGGGATGATAAGTAAGTTAATAAAAATTTTGAGTGCAAACATAATATAGTCCATCATATGCACAGCCTACTGCCAAAATGGAGTATTTAGATTCTAAGATATTTGCTCTATGTCCTGGACTATCCATCCATGATTCAACATGGGCTTTAGCAATACTGTCTGCATCGCTTGAAACATAACCCATTCCTTCAACATCACCAGTTGGCATTTTTCCTATATTTTCAGCAATGCCATCTGAATACCAACCACCGCCTAATTCTTTATGTACATTATATCCATGTCTTATAGCTCTGTCAGTTGGGTCTTCGCCCTTAAGATTGTCATGTGAAAAGAAATCATTTTCAACCATATCTAAACTATGATCTCTTGCAACAGTAGCTAATTTAGAATCCCATTTTAATGAGGATAATCCTTTTGATCTTCTTTCAGCATTAGTATATTTTAAAATAGCTTTTTCTACATCCATTGTTTTATCAGATATAGGATCAGGATCGACAACCTCTTTGATTTGTTGAGATACCCCTTCAGTGATGGTACTTACACTTTTCTTACTGAACAGACTATCTTCTGAAATTTCATCTGAGATTCCAAAAGGAAATAAATTAGAAAATTTAACCTCATTATATTTCTCAATCGCTTTATCAAAAATAGTATCCTTATGTTGATATCCTTGCCATACTAAAAGTAAAATTAAGATTAGAACTAAATATTTAATCCAGTTTCTTTCTCCTTTATACCAATATCCTATTCTCTTTATGAACTTCCACAGATACTTAATCAAGAAAAATATATTCATCAGAATTAATGCCCCTCCAAGTGGAATAAACCATAAGATAATCTCATTCAACTTATCAATATTAGAGTAAATTATTCCAAATGATACTGATAATATTGCAATCCAAAACAGATTCATGAAGAAATTATTCCAATTAGTGTATTTTCTATGTTGTCTTCGATTTAACCAATATTTTGCTTGATGATATTTACGCTTTGCAAATCTAATAATATTAGTTTCAGTTGCTTGATAAGATTGATGAAGTTTGTTGTGTGATCTGTGCTGTTTTCGTTTACCTCCTTTAAGATTATGAAATAAATTTTTTCTTGGCAATCCAGTGCAGTGATGATCCTCAGGAAGCCTATGTGAGCTACAGTGATGTTGTCCACAAAATTTGCATTTGAAAGGAAGTTCTCTTATCTGAGTATTACATTCATTGCAACGAACCATTTTATTTTTCTCTCTTATTACACTTAGCCTCATGCTCTAATAAGTCCTGTAACTTGTTATATTGCTTACCACAGAATTGGCATCTCCCTTCTCTCGCTACTGCTTCTTCATACAATCTATTTACAGTGATATTATGATGAAATTCTTCTGTAATTTTCTCAGTCATATCTTTCTCTAATTTGATAAAATTGTTGAATAATTCTTTTGCAGGTTTTGATTTTTCGGAGTTTGATGATTGAGGGATTCGCTTTAACCTGCTTTTCAGAGTGGGATGTGTAGAGAATAGACTCCACTTATCATTAAGCATAACTTGTTTTTGAATTTTCTTAGCGTTTTCTTTAGTATACCATGTATGGACATTTTCGTATATATTTACAAAAGCTTGTCCTTGATTTAATAATTGAATCATAGAGTTATATCCAACTTGTGTGAAGTATCCAGTATAACTAGAATAGTTTAACAACCCCTTATGAAAATTTGTAGAACCTGCAACTTTAGATGCTACATAATCAGCTCTATATTCCATTTGCCTGGAATAATAATAATTAATTATTCCAAAGAAGAATCTATAAACTTTGTAAAATAACATAACAACTAAACCAATTATTGCAAAATTCATTATAGGGATTGCATCATACCATGCTTTTCCAAATTCAGATGATTTCTCAAGAGAATAATCAACTCTCCAAAAAAATCCTCCTATAACCGTATCTTTTCCATAAAAATGCCCCATTTCATGTGCTATAATAGATTGGAATTCTTTTTCTGAAAGTGACCTTATAGAAGCAATCCCAATAGAAAGTCTTTTCTTAAAAAAACCACTAACACTTATGCTTGGATCTGCAGTTAAATAAATTTCATCTGGACAGGATACATTAAGTTTTTCAGCAGTTTCTTCCACTAATGCAATTAATTTGGGATGTTCTTTTCTCTTAACAAGCACACCTATTGGTTTATTTTTGATAAACAAAACAAAAATTAAGGGAATTAATCCAATTCCTAAATAAATCAAACCACCTAAATAATACAATATTACATACAACCCAATAAAAAGAGATGTACTCAATAAAAGACCTAAATAAATTTTGAGTTTCAAAATTACTGGAATTTGTATGTCTTCATTTACCATTTTTAATGCTTGTATTTTTTAGGATTTTTTTGATGTCCTTGTTGTTGCTTTTGAAATAAAAAATATCCACCTATAACGATCCCAATCAATACTAAATAAAACAATATTGAGAACATCGAAGAATTATTTATCCAAAATTGTGCATCGTTAAGATTTCTTTCTGCTTCCTTAGTGCTTCCAGAATTAATATTTTGGATTGCTAAATCCATATTCTTTTTAAGACCTATACTTCCAGGAAATGAAAAAACTTTTGGAATACTTTCTGCAGACTGCTCAACTTGACTATATTTTTTTAATACTGCGAGTTTTTCTTGTAAAGGTCCATCAAACAATTCTATTGCTTCCTCAGAGTTCTTTAACGATTCTACTACATCTCCTTTTTCAAGATTCTGATTAGCAAGTTGAACTTTCTCCCTTACAGTATTAAGCTCCACTATATCCTCTCTATCTATATTTAATTCATTTAATTTATTTGAGATTTCATTATATTTCTTAACTGCAATTTTTGCATTATCATGTTCTAAATTATATTTCTCAAAAACAATAGTAGGATCTGCAGTGCATTCTTCATCCAAATGAACAAGTAAATAATTATTTAACTGCTTATCATTCTTGAAAGAAATTGATGAAAGACCTTTTGTAAATTTGTTTATTTTAATCGCATGATCTGGACAAATTTTATCTAACTCATCAACAATTGCAGATTCCACAAGAAGTTTATCAGCAACTGTTTCATCATTCATAAATTCAATAATTTCATTTGTAGTCATAAGGTCAATAGAATCTCTAACATCGTTAAGAATTTCAGTTACACCTTTTGTACTAAGTCCTTCTTCTTTCATTAATGTGAATGCTAGATTTGTTAAAACACCATTAGTCCACCACGATTCATATGTTTCTGTTCCATATGTATTCAAGATAGCACTATTAATAATTCCTCTCAGAAGATTTATTTGAATTAAATCATCATCCCCGACAGCAATTATTCCTGTTTTAAAATAAACAGTTCCGTCTTCATAAGAAACAAGGGCATTATCTCCATCAAGAACTTTATCATTATTACTTACAAAAGTAACATAATACTTACTTGGAGAATTTAGATTAAGCCTAGTTGAAATTTTACTTAATGTTGGTTCTAAAGCTTTAATATTTCTCTCAATTAAACTTTGATATACTTTAGGTCCTTCAACCTCAATTAAATCTGACTTATATGAAAAAAGTCCTGTCTTCTTGGATGATATCTGAAATTCGTACTCAACTGTTGTAATCTCATCTTCTTCAATGTTTGTTATTTGGTGTTCAGTGTATCCAGAAGGACAAATATCTAGGTTTTCTAATTGATCTGAAATACTTTTATAATTTCCCCATCCATCTATTGTAAATATTGGTTCAGGATAGATTGGCTGAGGTATTACAATTTTATAATCTTGATAGTTTGGATAGTCAAGTGTTCTCCAATCATCTTCAGGACTACTATCATAAGAAGCAACATAACTACTCGCTGAAGTAGGGGTACACACATATACTTCTTTTTCATATCCTGATTCTTTGTAATAAGGATATTCAAAAAAATAATTTTCTTGATATCTAACTGTTGTATGATCTGGTAATTTTGCAGTAAATCCTATTTCATAAGGTTCATTATACTCTATTTCTTTGGTTTTTACAACATAAATGTCTGATCCGAGATATTCTGAATCATAAGTCCCAGTTATTGCTCCGTCTGAATCATAAAATTTTACATTATCATAATCCTGAGGAACTAATAAAGTCATCTCTTGAGATTCTAAATAATAACCATAATCCACTGCAGCACCATATTGGTATTTGTATGTTGTTTTTCCATCTTCATCAATAATGAATATATCTCTTTCTACATCTGCTAAAACAACATTAGAGAATAAGAATAAAGAGATTAAAGTAATTATCAATAATTTTGATTTCATTTTCTATCACCCCTGAAATATTTTTCATAATTTTCATTCAGCCAAAACTGGTTTTGTCTGCCTACTTTCTTGTATCTTACAATTCCTTCGTGAACCATTTTAAGAAGATGAACTTGAGCAGTATTCCATGATACATTAGCTTCTGCAGCTATATCTTCCGTTGTTGAATGCCAATCTGCTTTTTTTAGATATTCTAGTATTTTTTCTCGTGTTTTCATTTTAATCCCCCTTCAACTATGATATGTCATAAGACATATATTAAATATGTTATATAAATATTTCGAGATTCAAACCAAAACATTTATATACTTCTGTTTACTTTTATACTCATATGCTTACAAAAGTAAACGATATGGATTTGAGAATATTAAACTTGTTCACGAAAGGCTATGATAAAGAGTATTATATCAGAGAGGTCGAGAAGCTTCTTGAGGTCAGCTCTAGAACTGCCCTTGTAACGCTTGCTAAGCTTGAAAAGAAGGGCATTTTAGAGTCAAAGACCAAGGGTAAGATCAAGACTTATTCTATAAAGAAATCTGGATTATCAAGGGAATATTTTGTTTTAACAGAGCAGTATAAGAGAATCCAGTTCTTAGAAAAGAATCACTTGATTAAGGAAATTCTTGAAAAAGCAGAGGATTACCTGCATGGCATAGTCATATTATTTGGAAGCTATGCTAAAGGAATCCAGAAAGATGATTCTGATCTTGATCTATTCATAGTGGGCAAGTATGATGAGGATAAGATCAAGGAAGTTGGCAAAAAGTACGGAATTGATATAAACATCAAGAGTTATCCTATGAACCTTTTTGAAAAGGAAATTGGTAGCGATATCCTACTAAAAGAAGTCGTAGGAAATCATATAATAATAAAAGATGTAGAAGGATTTGTCTGGAGGGTTGCAAAATGGATCAAATAAAATGGTGTCTAAACCAAAAGAAAGGAATTGAGCTTGTCGAACCAAGCGATAATCTTAGAGATGCTTATCTCATTAAGTCAGAGGAAGCATTGGAAACATTAAGATCAACAAAAGTAAGAGACTGGCAATTGACCACTGCTTATTATACTATCTATCATGGAATCTATTCTCTTTTGATGAAGATGGGAGTTAAGTGTGAGATTCATTCCTGCACAATAGAATTTACGAAGAGATATCTCAAAGATCATTTCACGCCAGAAGATTTTGAGCTCTTAGACAAAGCATTTTCTGCAAGGATTGACTCGCAGTATTATGTTAATCGAGAAGTCCCTGACCAGAACTATAATCTTATCATGAAAAAAGCTCCTGCTTTCCTGGTCAAATGCAAGAATATTGTTTTAGAACAAAAAGAGATAGAAAAGATTAGAGAGCAAATCAAGGCTATGCAGTAAAAATGGTTCATTATCTTATTGAATTTCGGTTTCATGGAAAAGCAAAATATGAGATTAAGAAACTCATACATGAAGTTAATCGTAAATTCAGATTAAGAACCAAAAGAGCTATCCCTCACATAACTCTTGCAGGACCTTTCTCAACAAATGATGAGAAAAAATTGATTGGTGATTTTAACAGGCTTTGTTCAAATAGTCCTTTGATTAATTTTGAGATAAGCGGTTTTAGCGCATTTGAAAATAGCAAAGTGATATTCTTAGACGTTGCTCCAAGCAAAGAGCTTGACGAGTTCAGATGGAATCTTTCAAGAAAACTTCAATCTTATTGCAACTTAAAACCTTTTGATTATGAAAGAGAGTTTGCGTTTCATTCCACTATTGCGATGAATTTGCCTGAACAAAAATTTCAAAGCATAAAAAAATATATCAAGAAAAAACCAAAACTACATTTTAAGCATGTAATGGTTAGAGCTACTCTTCTAAAAGGTGGATTCATATTAAGAGAATATGACTTCTTATTGAGAAGACCTTTGGTTCGAAGGCTTGCAAAAGACAAGAGAGTCTACTCTCAAACAGTTGAGTTATTAAAGGCTCATTTTGAAGATAAGTTTAATCCAAATGATTTCGTTAATCAGTCTCTAAAAGCAAATGATAAGTCTATTATTGCAAAGATTAAAGACTTTTTTAGTAAGCCGAAAGTTTTTGTAACTTCTGACTTGCATCTTGACCATACTAATATTATCAAGTATTGTCAAAGACCATTTCTTAGCACAGAAGAAATGAATAAGACGCTCATCAATAATTGGAATAATACAATTGGGAAAAAAGACTTAGTTTATTTCTTGGGTGATCTTGCTTTTGGTACTGGAAGCAATTCAACAGATTACTGGCTTAATCAACTAAATGGTAAAGTAATATTCATAAAAGGAAATCATGACAGATCAAAAAAAATAGAGTTCCATGAAAATTATATCTTGGAATACAAAGGATTCAAATTTTACCTTACGCATACTCCTGAAAATGTTCCAAAGGATTGGAAAGATTGGGCTATTTGTGGGCATCATCACAATAACCATCCAGAGACTTATCCTTTCATCAATAAGAAAACTAAGCGAATAAATGTTTCTGTTGAATTGACAAAATATAAGCCAGTAGAACTGGACAGCATAATAGAAGAAATAAAAGAGTAACAATCGTTACAATCATTTTAACACTCCGCCATTATAGGAATCTTATAAAAATCTTTTACGTTTTGGTGGAATATTGTTCTTTTAGTTTTGTTAAGCCGAACACTCCGTCTCCTACTCTCATGAATACGTTGTGTGTGTCTCTTAGCATTACTGCTATTACTGTTCTTTCTGGTGTTTTGCCTTTTGTCGCTTTGATCTTGAGTATCTCTTTTGTCAAGTCTGTGTAGTGCATTGGCTTTTTTTGTTCTAGCAAAATCTTTTTTGCTAGGTTGTAAAATGAGTCCTTCTTTTCCATCCTTATCAAACCTCCAGTTTTGATGTGTTGATACTCTAAGAGGTTTATAAACACCGTCGAGATTCAATCTAGCCTTTGGAATCGCTAGATTTGTCTGTAGGAAACAAGTAAGAAACATACTTCTTATTCAAAGAATATTTCTTATTCAAAAACTCTAGAGTATCAAGATCTTTTTTAGAATAAGTTAGAGATGAGGCAACCTGCTTAGAAAAATCCCTATTGCCCTTCATCTCCTGCAAGAGAAAAAAACAATAACCATCGCTTCGTTTAGAACAATTACCAACTGCAGGACAATCAATGCAACGAAGAAGCAAATGAAGATTTGAAGAGTTTTTTCCATGCTTTAAGTTCTTTAGTCCATTGGCAAGACTTTTCTTCTTAGATGAAATCTTTCCCCCTTTTCTTCGATCTTCTAAAGTAAAAGTGTATGATTTATCTTTGAAGTTGTCAAGTCTATTCATTTATACATTGCCTCTTTTACATCAAGAAGTTTTTCCATGAAAGGTACAAAATGAGCCATAGCTGTTTTACTATCTTTGTCTTGCATCTTTGTATAATCATTGACAAAGTCTGAGATGAAATTATCAAACTCTTCAACTGTTGGCAATTCTCTTGCTTTCATAACAGAATAAATCATCTTAGCACTAAACAATTCACACTTTTGATATGGCTCTTTTGTTTTAAACATACAAGGAAAAGTAACCTTGCACTTGTCACAAGTCTTTATTCCTTGCGAATATTTGCCATTCTTCATTGCGTTAAGTCTTGCAGAAAGGGTTCTTTTTAGTGACCTTGTCTTTCCACCTTTAACTCTATCTTCATGTGTTAGTACATGAATTTTTCCTTTAAAATTCTTCATATTGTTTTCCATTGTTTAACCTCCGTTTTCGCCTGTTAGAACTATCAGAAAATGTGTTTTTTGTCTGTTCGTTTCAACAATTATTCGTTTATGCCATCTTCTTTGACAATTAGAACTTCCTCGCTTAACAGACTCAACACAAGGATATTTATTCTCAGCCCGTCTTAATGCACTCATTAGCTGTTTAGTAGTCATTCTTCTAAGAGCAGGCATAGTAGAATAATCAAAAATAAGATGTTCTGAACCAAGATAATCTACAAGCAAATCAAAACATTTCATACAAATATTGTAACTGTTTTGCATTTCAACAAAATTAGTGCATCTTGGATTAATGCAGGGATGCGTTTTTCTAGCAACATAATTCTTTTCATACATTTCATATTCAATACTCATTTTTTTAATCCTCCAAATCTAACATTTTTTGATGTTCTGTGTCTTTTTCATCAGAGACATATTCTTCTGTTACAATCAGTTCTTCACATGTACTTTCTGACATGTCATTTTCGTCATAATAAGTACTAGAATTGTCTGGTTCATCATCAATATCCTCACCATAATCCTCAAAATCAATAATAAAAGGTATAATTTTATGATCTTGATAGATTTGTTTAGCATGATCTGACTCTAACCATGCCTGTAACAACATGGTAATATTAGTAATATTAACAGGTAGTGCTAGGTTGTTACTGGTCAAATGTATAGGTCGAAGCATGACTGTACGTTTATTGACATACTGATCTTTGTAGATTTCTATCTTATTTTTGTCTGCTAGTTTTCCACACCAGTCACGAATAGTCTTGACTGAACCTATCTTCAAAGCTTTCTGTGCTTTATGTCTAAGGACCCAATCAAAATACTTTTCCTGAAAACCCATTATTTTTATTTCTTCTTTGTGCTTCCCGACATTTTCTTCAACATACTCTAATAATCGTTGAAGTCTGTGATCTATGCCAGAATAGGTTAAATTGACAAGATCAGCAAATATTTTCAGAGCATTGATGAAGTCAGCTGGTTCTGCATAAATAAACTTCATATCACTAACATACTTAGATTTTCTTTGCAGTTGATGAAGCCAGGCATTAGCTCTGGTCAATGACATGATCCTTTTTACATCTCGCTTAACTCTGTCTTTTCTAGTGTCAAATATTTCTTTTCCATCAACTTTTTGAGACAATACTTTGCTGTAAGGAATAATTACTTGCACTTCTTGATCAAGCAATGAGATAGAAGTAGCTATCCATGAATCTTCCTGCTTATTCTTTTCAAGATAATATTCTTCATCACTAGCCTTATCTAAGACATCGTCAACAACAATCTTATTCTTCTCCCTGTAGCCTCTGATTGGAGCAATTACATATCTTGTCTCCATCTCTTCATCTGACTCTGTTTCTGTTGTTGCATAAAGCAGTGTCTTTTGTTTTTGCTCGTTACGAATAGCTGTTTTAAAACCAGTTTTAGCATCTTTCTTTAATGTGCAGGTTCCACCTTCTGCAAGTTGCTTGAATGTTTCTACTATGCTTGAATTTGCTCCACCTTCACGATGTTTATTGATTTCAGAAAACGCAATGACCTTCTTATCTTTAACATCATCCTCTAAACTAGGACTTGTCAGTCTTGTTCCTTTCATAACATCATCTTTAGGAAAATGAGCAAGAACCGTATCCATAACATTATCTTTTCCAGAACTGCTATTCCCTTTCAAAGCACAACTGCAGTGGTCTCTTGCATCTCGTAAATAACCTGATGCAGCAACAATAAAAACAGCTAATTTCTCCTTATGATCTAGCTTATGCCTTTTATCTAATTCAGCATGAATGTGTTTTAAGAGTTCAGGAGATTCAAATCTAGGATCAATTCTTGCATTAATCTTTTGATGCTCAGCTAAAACTTCAGGATCATTCATTTCCTTTATGATCTTATTTAATGCTTCACTCATTTTGATTCCCTCACTAAAGTCTTCACTTTTCCTGTCTTAAAATGAGGAACATTTTCAAGAGCAATCAACACATTACCTGAAGCAATTTGAGGGTCACACTGAAACTTAGAAATAAGATGATGTCTAATCTTATGCATGGACTTTTCAGTGTATTTCACAAGATCATCATCAAAAATATGAATGTGATAACCTTTAGATCCCGTTGAATAAGCCTTGTAAGTAAAACCATAATTGTCGAGCTCATCACAAATCTTATTCAATCGTTCTTCAGAAATATTATCATCCATGTCAAGAATGATCTCGCAAGGTAAGACTTGTCTACAGTTAGCTTTGTTTAAGAACTGAATTCCTTTGTCAGACTTCATTAATTCATTAACTGTTTGTCTCTTGCTAAACTTCTTTTCCTCTCCTCGTGCATAGCCCCATGCAACCTTAAAATCTCCATACTTATTAGCAAGATTCACAAGCCTTGTAGAACTTTCTGTGGTGGCAGTTTCAGCAATCTTATCCATTATGAACTACCTCCATCCTGATAACTCTTGATAACGGAATCAGATCTTTATCATCTAATACAATTGAGAAATCATCTTGTGATGTTGCAATGCCTTCTCGCCAGGCTATTTTTTCTCCATCATCGAAGAATACTTTTACCTTCTTGCCTTTCATTTTTTTCCAACGCTCCATCAAATTTCATCTTTATTCACTCTCCAGAACAATCAAACGATTGTTTGTAATCTCATCAACTATGATTCTAAAGCCGACTCTTGTCTGCTTCACATTATTGAATCTGAGAAATGAAAGGAAATGTTTAGGTATAGGCAACTGGTAAGTTTTTGTTTTGCCTTTGATACATTTGTATATTCTTCTTGGTGGCATTTGAAAACCATCAAGGTTATCAAGCCAAAAACCCAGTTTCACTTGCTGATCTTCAACAACTGGTTCAGGAACTTGATAATCAATATCACTTAGATGAGCATGTCCAATGATGCTCGGGATATTGTAGCAGATACTTTCTCCTGCATTGATCAGGGTTTTCTTGAATGGATGTTTGTACAGTATCTGTTTTGGTTTGATTTGTCTCATTTTTGCATTAGTTAGGTATTATTAAGAATTGTTAGTTTTTTTCTTAATAATATTTACTATAAATCACAAAACCTAACGATACATGACAAGATTTATATATTAGTAAAAAATAACTAAGTCCAATGGAAAAGAAATATAACCTACTAGAACTCCTCAAAGAAAACCAAGAAGGAGACCCAGACTATGTAGAAAGCTGTCTCATGAGCCTAACTTCTCTAGAAAGAAAAATAGTCTTTATCCTACAGCAAGCAAATGAACCAATCAAAGTATCAGAAATAAGAAACAGAATGATAGAAGCAGAGATAAACAATATGAGCAAAAACTCAGAGAAAGCCAAGAAAATAGAGAAGATCAAAAAACAAATCTCAGGAAGACACAAGATGCTAGCAGAAGTGGACAAGATACTAGATGCCCAATTGCCTAGCTTCAAAACAATAGAAACAACACTTGAACAAATGCAAAATGACAATATTGTAATTGCCAAAACAACAGGTGGAGAACTATCAAAAAATTACTGGTTTATCCACCCTCAAATAAGATCACAGATGATTAAAGCAAACAAGAACCTCAAAAAAGAACAAAATGAAAGACTCTTTGGGAAACAATTCGCAAAGCTTATTCCAGTATGATTACTAATATTACCAAAACAATTACTAAAAAAGAAGATGAAGACAATGGACAAAAACATGCCTTATAATGCTAAAACGGGAAGAATACGACTAATAGCTCGACTTGAAAACAGTAAAGCCAGAATGAATTTCTGGTGTTTTTCTTTGTTTTCGTCGATAAATACTATCAATTCCTTATTCTAATTCTACCAGTTTGTCTATGTAGTCTTTTAGACCTATTTAAATCTTTTCGACTGGACTCTAGTTTCCATTACAAATCTTCATTCTGGCATAATTCTACTAAAATAATATTAAGATAAAAATAGAATTATATTTCTTAGGAGAAAGCGTGTGATGATTTCGCTTTATGTATGTCTGCGTCTTTCCCTAATTGTATAGTGTTTTGATGAATCGAACTAGATGGCACTATGCAAAAATGAACAAGGAGGAAAAAATAAGATGAAAGTGATAAAACATTTTGTGCAAGAGTTTGGGGTAAGATCTATTAAGCCTCGAAAGATGGGGAACCAGTATGCTTTTTATGTTCCCACAATAGATGCTGCCAATTTTTTTGGTAAGGAGTTGGAAGTTTTTCCACTAAGGTATATTGATGAGAATGAAGAGCTTGGTCTTGTGTTCTATCTTGATATGCCTGATGATTATTTCTATAAGCCGTATAGTGTGTATAAGTTGAAGCGACCATACAAGTTAGCTGATGGTGAGCCTAAGATGACGTATAGTTACTATGTGCCTATCCCTAATAAGATGCTGTCTGATATTGGTATTGAGAATGGTGTTCCAAGAATCATTGAGATGAAAGGTGGTTATCTTCCTGATGGTAAGAAGGTCATCTTGATTCAGAGAAAAAAAGTCAGAACAGAAAAGAGGTGGTGATAATATGGATCCAAAATATGAGAATGACTTGATAAGCATCACCATTTCAAGAAAGAAATTGAGTGAGCTTCAGTATCTTATTGATGAGATGCAGTTTCATCTTGGTAAGATAATTGAGGACAAGAAGTTTGAACCTGTTCTTAAACAATTTAGTGATTTGGAGTGGCAAGTTCAGGAATATAATAATCTAAAATCAATGAAAGCTAAAGCGGAATCTTTTGCTCAATTTTTGAAAAGATAATAAGGTTTGATCATGATGAAATCAAAGAAGGCGAAGGTATATTTTGATGATGGTGAGAAGATCTCTTATCGTGAGGGTGTAGTCTCTTGTGATGATGAGTTTTCTATTACTCTTGATCATCGTCATGTTATCCCTAAAAGTAGGATTGTCCGGATGGAGGTTTTAGAGGATGGTCTTTACTGAAGGGGAACGTTCATCGTACCTTGTCGGATTATGTAATAAGTATGGTGACTTTAAGGTTGCTAAAGGTTTTGTCCGAGGAGACAAAAAAACGTTTACTAAGCGAAAGAATGTGCTTGAGTTGTGGCAGTCAGATGAAGGTATGAAGTTTTTAGGTGTTGCTAATTGCCGTCAGATTCTCAACTCCGAGATAATTCTTGATATGGATGAAGATGCATCTGAAAAACGAATGAATGATATCTGTGATGAGCTTGATACGTATGGTTTTTTGTATAAGGCATATTTTAGTGGTTCAAAAGGGTATCACATTCACATTTTTGAGAATTCTTTGATGAAGTATTCTCATGTTTCTCGTCAGAAGATTAGAGGTTATTTGATTTCTAAGTTTAAGTGTGATCCTCATATGGCTTCTGATAATGTGTTGATTGCTCTTGAGGATACTGAGCATTTCAAGACTGGACAACCAAAGACATTGTTGAGGGAGTCGAGATGAGTGAGGCATTAAAACGATTGGTCTTTGAGCTTGATGATCCTGATGTGGTTGCAGAGTATAAGAGGATTAATGCAGTTCTTGATATGAAGTTCTTTTCTGATGAACTCTTAAAAGAGATTCATCTTGAACTTGACAAAAGACATAAGCTTGATCATAAGGAGAAACTTGGTGTGTTTATTGTTGCAATATCTTCTTATCTGAAAGATCCTAAAGATCATTGCAGTTGTGCATTGAAAGGTAATAGTTCTGCAGGAAAGGATAGTTGTGTAGATACTGTTCTTTCACATATCCCTAAAGATGATTGGATTAAAGTGACTAGAGCAACAACTGCGACTCTTGAGGATGATGTTAAGGATAAGCGAATCATTGCTTTTTCTGAGATCAATAAGAATCGTGAGCGTGGTGCTAATGCTGAGATTGTCGAGACGTTTAAGCAGATGGCTGAAGGTGGAACAACTACTTTAAAGAAAGATGCAAAGACTGGTTTTAAGACAGCGATTAGAACTGATCAAGAACAGAAGACATTAATCTATGGGACAACAGAGACTGAAAGTGATGAAGAGCTTGAGACAAGATATGTTATCATTCCAATAACAGGATATAAAGAGAAGAATAAGATTGTCATTTCTGATACGTTGAAAAAAGCAAGGGATGTCTCTTATTATCTTGCAAAGACTATCGATGAGGAATCTTGGATTGCAACTTCTATCTCTTTACTTGATAAGGATTGTTACGTTATATTACCATTTACTGATGTTCTTGATAAAGAAGTTTCAGGTAAAGAAATTTTTGATACGACAAAAGACAGAGTCAAAAGAGATGTGAAAAGAATAATTTCTCTTACTCGTGCTATTACCTGGCTTTATCAAAAACAGCGTGTGACAAAGACCATCAACAATGTGACTTTTATCTATGCTGAGCCAAGTGATTTCTTGAATGCATTGATTATATTTAGTGATTTTATCAACTTGACGTATTCAGGAATAGATCATCGTTTGCAAAGACTCTTAGATTATGCCAAAGAGAATATTGGTAATCATTGTGCTGATATCAGTAATCTTGGTTTTGAGGATCATTATTGTAATTGGATTCTTAGGCATAAGGCACAGCAAGATCTTGGCATTAGTTCTGTCAATACGATTAAGCGTTGGATTGCAGAATTAAAAGATAAGGATAAGATTGATGTCTACTACAATGCTATGATCACAAATAAGGCTTTCTTGTTTAGACCTATCAATTCACCTATCAGTAGCCTAGCCATACCTGTTAAGGTAAAAGAGATTGATAGTGTATTGACAGATTGGTTGAATAGTAAAGAAGCAAAAGAAATCTATGAAGGAAAAGAGATTGCACCTTATGTTCTTGATTTTGTTGATTATGATAAGGAAACTCATACCTTTAGTGATGAAAATGATATGTCAAGGTTGACAGGTAGCAATCTTGTTGTGGAAGAAGAGTTCATCTGTGATGATGAAGCAAAAAACGAAGTGAGTAAATTCGATTATCAGAAGGTTCTAACAGTCGAAAAGGAGGATAAAAATGAATGAAGATAAAAAACAATTATTTGGTGGTAAACCACACAAACTTACAAAAGAAGACAGAATAAAAGGAGGAAAGACAGTTACCTTAAAACGGATTCTTTCTGCAAGACTTAATTCAATGAAGTCTGGAAAGTATGCAACTAAAGCGATAAAGGTGTGTTCTCTTTGCAAGGTCACTGCAGTATGTCCTTACAGGGTAAAGAGTGATGAGCCTTGCAGACTCTTTTCTACAAGGATGATATATTCTATCATGAAGTCTAAAGGCTTTGCAACTATTGAAGAGTTTGATTTGTATATCTCTGACTTCTTGGATTCTTATATGAAAACGTATAGTAATGATCCTGAGGTTTCAGCATTGGCAGGTCAGAAGTTTCTTATCATGATGCTTGAACTTCAAGAGGCAATGAGTCGATGAGTAGACTTGACAACTTCAATGGAAACATTCACTTGCTTACTTTTGAGGATCAAGTCAAAGGTGGTAAGATGTCAAGTGCAAAGAAGACAAAATCAAATGGAGTAAAAAATTTGAAACATGGCAAGTATTCTTCTAATCTTCATCTGCTTCTTCGTTGCATTGATTGCCCTGCAATTGGTGAGTGTTCTAAAAGAAGTGATGGTTATTGTTTTTTTCTTTTGCAGAAGATGAAGGGCAATAGGGATTTTTCTAAGCAGGTTGCCTCTTCTCTTACTTATTCTAAAAAAGATCTTGATACTTTAGAGTTTTTGAATAAGAAATATTCTTTGAATAAGAAGTATGTTTCTTTCTTGTTTCCTACAGACGAATCTAGCGATTCCAATGGCTAGATTGTATCTCGACGGTGTTTATAAATCTCTTAGAGCATCTTCTGTATTAAATAAGATAACTTATACAGGAGGTAAAAAACATGAAAGATACAAAAGTACAGAAAGGATCTTTTTACGATATGGCATACAAAGTACTCAAAGAACAGAAGAAACCTATGCACTATGTAGATTTGACAAAAGAGATACTCAAGACAAAATCAAGCAAAGGAAAAACACCAGAAAGAACAGTCATCGCAGTACTCATGAGAGATACACATAATGTGTTTGTAAGAATGGGAGATGGAGTGTTTGGACTTACTAAATTGAAAGAGAGTTATGAACAAGTTTCAGCTTAATTATACTCTGAGATGTACGATTATATCGTACAATTGAAGCGTCGACAATTTGTCGATATTTCCTATTTAAAGGAAATTGTGTTTTTTTAGAGTATATGTTAATGCGAATTATTAATATATGATTCGCATATTTGTCTACTTTTGAACTGTTAAGTATTTCCAAATAGTTGAGTTTATTTTTGTAATCATATGTTTATGAAAGTAAACGATTGAACTGTCCGGAAAAATCGGATAGTTGAGATGTCGACAATTTGTCGATATCTCTTATTTGAAGAAATTGTGAATTGTACACAATTTGTGTACAGTTGAAAGGGGGTACAATTTGTACCTACTCTTATGTTCTTCCTAAAAAGCCTATTTTTAGGGATTAAAGTGCTATTTTTGTGATTTTTTCACAAAATCTTTAGTTTAATAATGAATTTTGGTCATTTATACTTAATGTAATTGGAATTTTAACTGATCAGTCAGATTATCAAAAGGTTCGTAATTACTGGAAATGGCTTAAAAATAAGCTAAAAAAGGAAGAAAGTGAGTTGGTTAGTAATACTAACCAGTTGAAATTAGAAGATGTAGATGGGAAAAAGTACAAAATCTTTATGTAAATTCTTAAATCAGAGTTTATTGAACTAACTTATTTAATTCGTTAATTATCCAAACCATACCTTCAGTATCAAGACAACAATATTTCAAAAGATGTTTTCTTAATTCAGAATTATCTTGATCTTTATTTTTAATATGTGTGTAGAAATATTGAGCACTGGCATCTCCACCATTATTTATTTCTAAATCAGAATAACCTTTGCCAGTTATTGCAGGTAATACCTTTTTTATAGAGTATTTGCCTTTTTGTTTTGGATTGTAATAATAATAGTTTTGAAATGGTAATGCTAAATCAATTATTCTATCTAAAACATTTTGAATCCAAGCCTTATTTTCTGGAAAGTCTTCAGCTAGTTTCTTCAATACATTAATCTCAAATGTTTTGTTAAATACAATCACAGTTCCTGATCCTTGAATCTGTTCTTTGAGATTGATGAATAATTTTAATCGTGGATCTTCTTTTCCATCTGCCAAATATTCAAAATGCTCTACGTTTCCATCATTATGTTGAATGTGTAATGAATATTGAAAAGGGATTTTTTGCCAAGGTCTTGATTTATCATAAATAGGTACTGCGGTATCAAATGTTTCAAAATCAAGATGAAAAAGGGGATAAGTTAGTGAATTCAAAAAATGTTTTATGTGGTCTTTTGAAAGATAAATTTTATTTTTTAAAGTTGATTGAAGTATAACTTCATCTTTTGGTTTTAATATTATCTCTTCAGGAATTTCTTTCATGTCTTCAAACCCTTCTTCAAATAGTTTCCAATATTGCCTCCAATTAGTTAATTGTAAAACATTGTTTTCGGGTAACATTTTCCAACATTCTGATTTTAATGGACATTCTCGTGGTTTATTACAATTCATAGAAATAACAAATTCAGGCAAACGTTCTTTATTGATTACTTCTATATATTTGCTAGAATTTTCTTCAATCTTACTTACTTGATTAACTTCATTAGTTACCTCTTCAATACTGCACAAATCTTTAGAATTGATTTCTCCTTTTTTGATAAATTCTTTATTTAGATGAAGAACAAAAACTTTTTCTATTTTTAATCCTGCCTTTTCACACACATATTTTTGAAATGCTAAGTCAGGGATGTGTTCTTTTTTTACTTCTGTACTTGCTTTAATTTCGTATAAGTTCCAACCTGTTTTAGTTGGTTCAATTATGTCTGCTTTAAGATATAGTTTTTCAAATTGAAATGCAGCTTCAAAAATAGTTTTTCTTTCATCAATTAGCTTTATTGTTTTTTGGATGTTCTCAGGATATTTTATATCTTTAAGATCAATTGAATTAGAAAATATCTGTTTGACATATTTCTCAAATTCTCTTCCTTGTTCAAATTTCTGCTGATCTGCAATGGATGGTTTTGGAAGTTCTTTTCTTTCTGATAGCCAAAGCAACTTAGGACATTGCAAACCATTCATAAATAAGGATTTTGTTAGTAATTTTTCTGTCATTAATAATGTAATAATTTGGTTATTTGAATAATTTTCGGTTTTTTAACCACAAAGTTTATTAATGTATTAAACTTGTACTTATATTGTGGTTAAATATATATAAAGATGTACTTACATCAAATGTATGGAAAAAGATATGGTTGATGCAATTTCATTATTAAAATCAAGTGAATATAGGTTTAAAATAGTTAAAGTAATTGGAAACAAGACTATTATGCCTTCAGAAATTGCCGAACAGACCAGTATCCGTTTGAATCATGTAAGTACATTCTTAAAAGAGTTGAAATCACACGGAATTGTTGAATGCTTAAATGAGGACAACAAAAAAGGTCGCTTATATGAATTAACGGAGTTAGGAAAAAATGCAATCAGTAAGCTTACAAATGGATAAACCAATCAAATATAAGGATGAGACTTGGGACTTTAGGACTTCCTTTACTAAATATAGTAATCATGGATTTCACACATACCCTGCAATGATGATTCCTCAAGTCGCAAAAAGATTAATAGAAATGTATGGGGGTGATAAGTCTGTGATTCTAGATCCGTTTATGGGGTCAGGAACTGCTTTACTTGAAGCAACACTACATACTAATTTTAAAAAGTCTTATGGGATAGATATAAATCCCTTAGCCTTGCTTATTTCAAAGGTCAAAACTACTCCTATTAATCCAGTGAAATTAGATTCTGCTTTTCAAAATTTAATGAAAAAGATCAACTCAATTGATGACAAATCAAATATTTCAAAACCAAATTTTTTTAATATAGAGTTTTGGTTTAAAGAAGATGTGATAACAGATCTTGCTGTTATTAAAGAGTGTATTAATTCAATTAAAGATAAAGATATAAGAGATTTTTTCTTAATTGCTTTTTCTGAAACTGTTAGAAATGTTTCTTACACTAGAAATAGAGAATTCAAATTATATAGGATGAATCAAAAGATGATGGATGATCATAATCCTAATACTATCGAGGAATTTCATAAAAAAGCAACAAAAAATATTGTTCAAATGAAGGAATACTGGTCACAATATAACGATAAATGTGAAATAAATATACTTGCAGAAGATACAAGATTAAAAACATCCATCCCCGATAATTCGGTTGATTTAATAGTAACCTCTCCTCCATATGGAGATAGTAGAACAACTGTTGCTTATGGTCAATTTTCAAGATTAGCTTTGCAATGGTTGGGTTATGACAAAGAGACAGTAATCAACATAGATAAAGTAAGTTTGGGGGGAAAGCCAACCAAAGACTTATTACATGATCTAAATTCCCCTACATTAACGAAAATAATTAATAAAATTAGTTCAATTGATCCAAAAAGAGCAAGAGATGTTCTGAGTTTTTATATTGATTTTGACTTGTGTGTAAAAGAGTTAGATAGAATCATGAAAAAAGGATCTCATTTATGTTTTGTTGTTGGGAATAGAACAGTAAAAGGTGTTCAAATTCCTACAGATGAAATTATTATTGAATTATTCAAAGCTCAGAATTCGTATGATCACATTAATACTTTTATTCGAAATATTCCTCATAAAAGGATGCCTAAATTAAATAGTCCAACAAATAAATCTGGAAACCATGCAGTAACTATGAATGAGGAATGGATTGTTATTTTAGAGAAGAACTAAAATGGAAAAGCGTATTCTTCATCTCACTTTGCTTAGAAAATGGTTTGAAAAAATTGCTTCTGGTGAAAAAACTAAAGAGTATAGAGAGATAAAACCTTATTGGATTAAACGTTTAGAGAATAAAACTTATGATGAGATTTGGTTCAAAAATGGTTATAATAAAGATGCACCATTTATGAGGGTTGAATGGAGGGGCTTGAAAAAAGAAAAAGGAGAATTTTCCATACATTTGGGGAAAATTTTAGAAATTAAAAACTTTAAATGATTACATTAAGACTTCTTTATCTTCATAAAGATCAGCAATATATCTTTCATTTAATCTGAATCCAGTTCCATGATTTCTTGCAATTCCTGAGGGTTTAAGGTGCATTCTAAATTCTACAACCATTTTTCCTTCATCAATTAATTCTGCAAACTTTTCTGAACTTAAATCAGATAATAAATAAGCAACATTGTAATTAAAATATTCAAATTCGTCTTCTCTTTTTTCAGAGTCTGCTAGAACAATTAAAAGATTTGTTGCTAATTTTTTCTCGAGTTTCTTTTGAATATTTTCAAATGAATAAGACCACACAATTTCTTCTTCTCCATCCTTTACATGAACAATATTGATTTTTTCTGCTTCTTCATCAACTTTTAACGTGAAACCCTGATTATTAATAGTTCCTACCTTCATAGTGATTTTTAATCCGACTCTTCCATCTTTATCTTTATAGCCATACTTTTTAAGAAGTTCTGCATCTGAATATTTTTTATATCTTGGTTCAAAAGTAAATAATGTGATATTGGAAGAACAATTTTTTCTTTGTGCTTTAAGCTCTACAACTTTCCCTCTAAATTTCAAATCACCATGAGGATTATTATTTTCAACAATGCCTAATTCTGTTTCTAGAGTTTTACCAATTCCTGTGTCTGCATTTCTTAAAGTTTTGATATATCCTTTATCATTAATTTTTTGCAGTTCTGCTTTTACATCAATTTCCACTAAATCATCTGTACTCATAGAGATGATTCATACTACAAATTATATATATGAATACCACAAGATAAATACATTTTAAATACAACTATTTTTAAAAAACTTTATATATTATAACATTGTTAAACTTAGTATAACAATGTCAGCGCAAATGGAAGTGGATACGAGTTTTGTAGCAAAAGCGATTAAATCTAGAAATAGCTATATGCTGTGGATTCCAAAAACAGAAGCTGAGTTTCTAAATATAGACAAAGGTTCTTTTGTGAAAATTGGTATAAAGAAAGTTAAACAAAAAAATAAATAAGAGGTGTTATGAATATGAGTGATGTTGATACTGCATTAGATGCTTTGGAGAGTCAAGTATTGTTGTATAGATATTCGGTTAGAAGAGAAAATCCAAAGTTGGATGAAAAAGAACTTAGAGTTCTAATGAGAAAAAAAGTTAATAGTAAATTTCAAAAAGAAAGTAAAAAAATTATGAAAGATATCTTACAATCTCACTTCGACCTTCTGAACTGAATTCATAAAAGCTGATAGATGAACTCTATCTTCAATATATTTTTCATGGATTTTTTGATCAATATAATTTCTTTCAAGTTCTCCAGTTTTATTCAATGCCTGAAAATTATATGCCATTGCAATCTCTCTAAAATTAACATTGTTTCTTAAAGAAAAATATTCTGTTAAGAATTCTGTTGCAGATTTCTCAGTCCATTGACGTTGTTCATGATCATTTAATATGGCACCAACTTCATCTACGTAAATACCTATTTTATTTATGCTCTTTTTTCTTTCATCATTAAATATATTTCCAGCTAAATAAGGTTTTACTGAACGACAAGTTATGTCTGCATTTAACATTCTAAAAGCCATCTGTGTAGGAAGTTTAAATCCTCCAAACACGTCATTGACATTAACAAACATTATTAATTTATTATCTGGAAGAATTTTAGATGCTTGCCTATAGAAAACCATATTGTGTGCTTCCATAGGTGTTGCTCCATTAATCATGATTCCTTGAAAATAAACATCTGAAGAAATAGAATTTAATAATCTTTTTTCTTCATCAAGATCCATGTGAGGATGTAATGTTAAAAAATAAGTTTGTTCCTCAGTCATGTGTTTTTTAGTTTCTTTTATTACATCGATACATTCTTCAGCCGTCCATTTTGGCGAGAGAGGTATTGAAACATGAGGGGTGTTAGTTTTTGCTAAAGCTATTGACATACTTAAAATATCTTCATTATTAAAAACATCCCAATGTTTTAGAGGCATAAGGTGATTAACAACTACCACCTTATCAGAATTACTTAGTTGTTTTTTAAGAAAATCAATTTCGTAGTCAAACACATCGACACCATAAAATTTTTTACCTGTGAGTCTACTTTCTGTTAATTGTTTTATATGAAGAAATTTTTGTCTTGGTTTAAATTCTCTATCATACATAAAAGTCCATATTTTAATTGGTGGACCTGAAAGAGTAGTTCCCGCATTAGTTTCAAGAATTTTTTCAATTCTTTCTAATGTTTGATTATATGCAGAACATCTTGTTTTAAAGGTTCCTGCGGTAGTATTAACAATTTTGTATTTCATTTCATTATTTGATGATCCTAATCCTATTTGTGTAATTTTATGCATTTGTAGTTACCTCCACTGTTGCTAATTGCTTAAGTATTATGTCTGGTCTTGAAAGATGATATGTTTTTTTTCGATTATCTTTTGGATCAGAAGTTACTTCTAACCATCCAGTTGCTTTGAGTCTTGATAAAACGACAGCGACAACTTCTCTTTTATTCTCTTCTAATATTTCTTGGCATTCTGCCATTGTGAATCCTCTGCTTTCAAAAGCACTCCATAATTGTGAAAATTTTATTTGCATCCATTTCGGAATTGGTTCTGCCATATTATAATCCCCCATTTCTTAATACATAACCAAATAGTATACGTAACTTATTTATATATTTTGTGGTTTTTTAGCTTAAAATACTCCAACAAACAACGCTTTCGGAGTTTTTTCCAAAAATTCTTCACTTTTTTTGTACAATTATTTCATGCATTTCTCTTATTCTTTTTTCTGTAATCATCTCATCGCTTAACAATAAGTCTCTGATGAATTGAGATAGAGAATGATATCCTTTGCATTCTTTTCTTAGTTGTATTAATTCGTATTGTCTTGCCGTTACTCTGAAATTGATGAATCTTGTTCTTTTCATTTATACTCCTCCAAACTTGTAGAGGAATTGACAGAATTAAAATTATTTTTTTAAGAATTGGTCCTTTTGTACTTCATCATCAGATATGTCAAATTTCTTCAAGATATTGCTAATGTCTTGATCTGAATGATTTATCGGGCTGAGTTTTAACTGAATTCTCCTTCCTAATTTTGCAGTTAATATTATCTCACTATACTTCATATGATTTCCTTTAGATTTATCTTCTCTCAATAAATTATGAATTGCTAAATTTCTTCTTTTATTAAAATCAGTAATCAAATTAACCATCTCTTTGTCAATTAAGTTAAGAATAAAACAAAGCTCTTTATAATTGTGAAGATAATTATTTTTTGTAAATAACATTTTGAATTTTATTTTTGCTCTTTTTTCATTATCTGTTTCATCTCCAAAATGTTCTACTATTTCTCTACCTTGCTCATCTTTTTTATGCTTTGATAAATCAATTCCGAATCCATCAAGACCTTCTTTTTTAAAAATATGTAATTTAATACGGTATTTCAAGTATAATTCAATCACATTATGTATTAAAGATAAGGCTTCAATAAAACATCTTTTTTCTATTGCTCTTTCAATTAAATCTTCAATTACATGCTCGTTAATCTGATCATCAAACTTAAATAAATCTTCCTCTTCAGGAATATCTTTGAACATGTCAACTTCTCTTTCTTCTTCATAACCACAATTATCACAAGTAAATTGATGTCCATGTCCTGCAAGCCAATCCATATATTGCCCTTCACTCATTCTAGATATATCATCAGATGGAACTAAATAACCATCACCTTCAGGACATTTAGGACAAGGATTTTTTAATTTAGCTTCCTCTTCCATCATTTCAACATGTAAATTACTAGCATGACCCATATGATGCTTGTAAAATTGTTTTATTAATAAATAATTGTATTTATTTATCTTCCCTCACTCTTAATATCTTAGGAAATCTTAGTTTGTAGCCACCATCGTCTTTTTCGTATTTCAAATCATAACCAACTTCCACAACTTGACCATTACCAATATCTAACTGTGAGCTTGCTGTTGCTATTTGTTTTTCTCCTTCTGCTAGTGTGTATATCCATCCTCTATTGTCTTTTCTTTCTTTTCGACTGATTACTTCAAGATCAACGGTCTTCAAAGGTTTCTTTTTTAGCCAGTTATATCTTGATCCTGGATGATATGGACTGCAGTTCTTTACTACTATTCCTTCCATTCCTTTTTCTATCATTTTCTTGTAGAACTCTTGTATGTCTACTATTGTATTTGTGCCAAAGAAAGGAACGTGAGAAAGATGATCATTCTCCTCAATCAACAATCCGAGATGTTGTTTACGAGTAAGCAATGGATCTTTATACAGGAAATGTTCCCCTATCTGTAACACATCAAAGACAAAGTAAACAAATTTCTGTCCTTTAGGTAATTTCTTCTGTAATACTGCGTTTGAACTCAATACTTTTCCATCTTGAACTACTGCCATTTCTCCATCTAAGATCATGTTATTTCCATGTATTCCTTTTATTATCTCAGAACCTATATCTCCAAATCTTTGTGTCCATTCTGCTCCACTTCTTGCAAAGAATTGTATGCTATCCTCTCGCTTCAAACACAAAATACGAACCCCATCAATTTTTGGTTCTACAAATACTCCGTCGTTGTTGTAGAGGAATATTCCTAGGTCGCCTTCTCCTACTAATTGTGGTTTAAATTTCGTCAGATCTATCATTTTTGGTAACCTCCTTAAGCTCGGAATTAAGTAGCTTTAAAACCCATTTTCCGCTACCTTGTGACGAGTGTGAACTCTTGAAATAAACAGCCAGCAAAGAACCAACATTAAACTCTCTGGCTTTCTCAATTATTCCATGCAGTCCTCTCATTTTGAATTTCTCTTCAGCCGTACTTTTTACTTCCACAAGGAAAGTCTTTGTCTTACTAAACAAAACAACATCACAGACAGAATATTTTCTTCGTCCTGATGCAGCTACTCTTTCTGTATGAAAACCTCGTTCCTTCATGAGATTACAAAAATCTCTTTCATATTGCAGATGACTCTTCAGTCTCATTTAGTCTTACCTCCACTTGTTTTTTTACAAGATCATGAGCTTTACATTTACCAACAATCACATCTTCATGGTTCTCATATCTCTCAAGAAGAATAGTCTCTTCGTGCAAGTCTTTGATTTGTTTATCCTTGTGATACTGTATTCCCATTGCATTACAATACGCAATTATCCTCTCTACTTTTTTAGCATATAACAACAAACATCCTGTCTGTCTTGCCCAATCAAAAAGTTTGATTCCCATTGGATTATTCATAATTAACACAGGCTTCAAAGAATTAAATTGAGGAATCTTTCTCATATCATATGAGAAACCTTGAGACATACAACCAATCATAGAAGTGATGTACTTTTTTCCAGCCATACCAAGATATTTTCCTTTCTTATCTCGCTTAATAGAAACAGCATAACCCATGATAGGAACATCCATGATATCATCATAGACATAAATCAGATAATCTATTGGATCATTATCAAACTTCCACACATCAACTAATCGTTTACCTTTCTCATCAGTATATTTATGGATATGATCCTTATTAAACCATGAAGGAATCTTCTTAGGAAAATCAGCATTAAGACGAACCTGTAATTTATATCTCTTGATTAAGTACATTACAAAGTAAAATATTGCTTGTTCTTCAAACGCAAATCCAAGAGTACTATTATCTAGAATACTCCTAACAACCTCTTTTTGATGTATCTTTGGTACTAATTCAGCGATGAGGTTCTCTGGTCTTGATGGATTATAGTAATATCTTCTTTGCTTATAGGAAAAGACTTTTACCCAAGAGACTGAAGCAAGTCTGTACACAAACCACGATTTGATGACTTCTTCTTCAATCTTGTACTTCTCTTTTAAGACATCTATTGGATAGATCTCATTAGACTGAATAATATCCAAGTAGGCAGTCCTTACCTGTTTTGGCATAAGATCAAGGACCTTTATCCGTATAGCTTCTTCATCCTTGCCATAGACATATCCTGGCTTTCTGCCATGGATCATCTCAGTTGCAGGAATACTAAACTCACTTCTATTGATCTTTCCAGCAGTAAACAATTCCCTGATACACTGATACGTATAATCCCAGTTAGCATAATCCTCTAAAGTAGGATAATCCTTTAATTGATAGAAGACTTCTGCTAAAGTAAGTCCTGACCTGTTATTTTGAAATATCTCAAATACTTTGGCTTTGATGCCTACAAGAAGATCTTCTGTATCAATGGACTTATTGAATGATTCTATCTTTCGTCTGATGTCTTCTTCAGAAAGACCGTACACGAAAGACCTTGAGCACATCCTGTTCTTGGACTGGACTTTGTCAGTACTCTTGACGATAAGCTCGTTTTTTAGAAGTTGTTTTAAATAACTGGATACGTGATGCTTTTGCAGAGGAGTATCCTTGAATTCTTCTGCTATCTCACTTGATATTACAGCCCGTTTTCTTACTATGAATTTGTAGATCTTATACGTAAAAGATCCAGTGTTCATCATAAGATTTTGTCCAGTCATCTTTTTTCCTACCTCATTATTAACTTGGTAGAATTAGATGGTTAAATACTTAGTTCGTGATGTTAGACATACCTTTTTCCTAAAACGAAAACTATATCAACATCAAGCGAATTATTTAAATAAGGCGTTGAATATGACTAATTATTAGTTTTTTTATTTCTTTTTGTTATAATATCTACCAGCCGCAAAATTAAACCTGCAAAGATAATGGCTATAGGAATTTGGTAAACATATGCTTCGTTATCTTTTGTTATTGCTACTACCAGTCCAATTATGCTGGCAATTGCATAGGCCCAATAAAAGTAGCGAAACGTTTTTTGTCGCATCCCGTCTTTTGTGTTTTTGATAATATGGTCTTCTTTTATTGTTTTTTTCATTGAAGTGAATAGTATTATGCTTGACCAGATAATGCCTCCTAGTGTGGCATGCACGCCTAATAAAAACAAAAGCAAGTAGCCTAGAGGTTCTACGGAAGCGTTTTCAAGACTTATTAGAATATGAATGCCTGCGTTTGTGATAAGCGAAGGAATAATTATTTTTTTTGCTAATTCATATTTTTTTCTACTACTTATGAAAAATCAATAGGTGTAGCCATTTCTTTTGTTTTTGTTATTATTTTTACATGTTTGTTTTCTTTAGCAAGAATTTATATAGTTCTTTATATTTAGTCAACAACATGAAATCATTTACAAAATATTTATATTTTAACACGGAAAAACGTTATGATTTTTTGAATATTACTGCTGATGTAGAAGATGCGGTGCGAGAATCAGGTGTGCAGGAAGGTTTAGTTTTAGTCAATCCCATGCATATTACTGCAGCTGTTTATGTGAATGATGCAGAGGATGGTCTTTTGGAGGATTTTTCTGTATGGCTTGAAAAACTTGCTCCTTATGGTCTTGATTATAAACATCATCAAACTGGTGAGGATAATGCGGATGCGCATCTAAAACGGCAACTCATGGGTCATCAAGTAACGATGGCTATAACGAATGGTAAATTAGACTTGGGAACGTGGGAGCAATTATATTATGCTGAATTTGATGGTCAGCGAAAAAAACGTGTTATCGTTAAAATCCTTGGAGAGTAAATAATCCTTTATGCCATGTCATTCTTTTATTGTTTTGTAGTTCTTCTTGTCTATTGTATGGTTGGTCGTAGAGTATTTGCTTCCATGTTGGTTGCATAATTCCGCTAACCCTTGGTTTATCATCGATAAGATAATCTCCTCGCACAAGAGTTTTGTCTTTAGTAATAATCATTCTTCTCACCCAGAACATACCGAGATGTTCTTTGACCCATTGTTTTTTTCCGTGTTCACAATAATCGTTTAAAATATTTGGACTCGTGCATATGTAGACGTCATTTCCTTGATGTAAGAGCCGTTCAATTCCTTCGACTGCTCCTGGTAATTCTTCAAGTTCTGCAAAGAATTTTTTATCTTGGCTTATTGCTTTAATATCTTCAATATATTTTTTATCGTAATGTTCTTCAATTTGGTGGCTAGTCATCGCTTCTCGCGAAACAAATGGCCGTTGGGGAAATTTTAAAAGCCATTTTTCGTTGTATTTTCCAACATAGTCTGCAAGGACGCCGTCCATGTCAACTAAATAAGTTCCTTTGGGCATGTTGTGTTTCATACTATACTGACGCGCACAGTAACTTTTTTATATGACTATTAATTTAAAATTATTAATGTCGTTTGAAGAATTAAAATTATTTGGCTTAACGGGCTATGAGATTAAGGTGTATGAAACGCTAGTAAAACAGGGCAAGTCTTCTGCTAGAGAGCTTTTCAAAATTTACAACAGTGCCTTTAACAGCTATTTATCCTAATTTAAAACTTCTTGAAGAGAAGGGCTTAATAAAGTCTTTTGGGGCTGATGTGAAGCGTTATGAAGTCATTGCTCCTCGTATTGCCTTAAAACATCTTGCAGAAAAGCAATCAGCAAATCTTTTTGTGTTGCAAGACAAACTTGCTCCAAAATTGCATCGTTTAAAAGAACAACGACTCGTTAAAGAGCCCGACCCCGTCGAGCTTTTTTCAGGAGCAAAAGCCTCCCTAGATCTTTCTTTCTCATTACTAGAACAAGCAAAATCCTCTTTTTACGTTGTTGGTTGGGGATTTAGAAAACAAAAATCTTTACATCGAGCAGTAAAACTTTTTCGTTTGCTCGGAGAAAAAAATATTAATGCGCGAATAATTTTTGGTGATGATAATCAAAGAACTCGATTTCTCGCCAGCAAATGTGTTGAGTTTGGTGTGCAGGCTCGTTTTTATCCTTTGGAAAACTTCTCTTTAGTTATGGCGGATAATGCCCAGTGTAAGGTGACGTTAAAAAGAAAAGACCTGTCTGAGCAAGTAAATATGCATATTTCTGACGCAGATCTTGTTAGTGCTTTTAGCCATTATGCGCTCATGTTATGGGAAAAATCTTCTCTTTTTGAGTAAATCTTTACAAATATTTTTATAGCAGCTTATCTTTAGATTCTTCATGGAGGAGGTTTTGCCGCCCGGCTATGAAGAAAGTATTCCTAAGTATAAAGAGTATAGACGAAAGCTTAATTTGAGTCCTAGTGCGCTTGATTTACTGAAGATACGGTATTTAAAGCGAGATGCAGATGGTAATATTGTTGAAGATCCTGTTGGTATGTTTTTTCGCGTTGCTAAAAATATTGCGCAAGCCGATAAAAAATATGGTGGGAATGTTGTTGGTGTTCAAAGTATTTTTTTTGATCATTTAGTGGAGATGGATTTTGTTCCTGCATCGCCAATTTTGATGAATGCAGGTAATACGTTACAATTTTTATGTTCTGATCATGCTCTTGATGTGCCTGATTCTGTTGAGGAAATTTTCGATGTTTTAAAACTTGGTGCAACCATTCAACAACACGGCGGTGGTGTTGGTTTTAGTTTTTCAAAAATTCGTCCGCGAAAAGATTCTGTTTCAGGAATGAAAAATGTTGCGTTTGGTCCTATGAGTGTGATGAAAATTTTTGATACCTCATTTAGTGCTATTATTCAGGGCGGTCGTCGTAGTGGTGCGAACATGGCTGTTCTTCATATTTCTCATCCCGATGTGATGTCATTTATTGAGGCGAAACATGATTTACAAGCTCTTCAAAATTTTAATCTCTCTGTTGCATTAACCGATGAGTTTATGCATGCAGTTAAAGAAGAGAAAGATTTTTCTTTAATTAATCCTCGAAATGGTGAAGTAGTACGAACTATTCCTGCTAAACTATTATTTGATGCTATTGTTGAGCAATCCTGGCAAACAGGGGATCCTGGTGTTGTTTTTATTGATGAGATGAATAGAAAATATCCGTTTAAAGAAAAAAAGGTGCTTTGTACGGGTTCTTGTGGACAGTATGAACTAGAATCCTTTGAAGGAGTTCCTTATGTTCATCTTAATTTGCCTAAAAGTCTTATTGTGGTTGGTGGAAAATATGTTTTTGATGAACAAAAACTTCGACGAATTGTTCGTAACGCGGTTCACTTTTTAGATAATTGTGTTGACATGCATAAACATCCAACACCCATCTTAGAAACAAAGTCAAAAGCGAGAAGAAAAATTGGTTTAGGCGTATTAGGTTTTGCTGACGTACTTTTTAAAATGGAAATTTCTTATGGTTCTAAGGAATCTTTAGAAGTTATTAGAACTATGATGGCAATTATTAAAGAGGAGTCTAGAAATGCGTCACACGCGCTTGCGCTTCAGCGAGGTTCATTTACTGATTTTAAAGATTCAACTCATAAAAAGCAGATGCGTAATGCAACAATCACTTCTATTGCGCCAACAGGCAGTACGAGTATTATTGCGCACACGTCGCAATCTATTGAGCCAGTATATGCGTTTTCTTTCACAACAAAGACTAGTGAAGGTGAGCAATTTACTATTCTTAATGAGGCGTTTAAAGAAGCAATTGACGCGTTACCTGTTGATAGGACTGCTAAAATTCAGTTGCAATTTGTTGATTCAGTCCAAAAGATTTCTTGGCTTGATGAAGCGTTTAAAAGGGTGTATCGGACAGCTATGGATATCGCGCCCGAAGAACACTTAATGGTTATGGCGACATTTCAGGAGTTTGTTGATAATTCTATTTCAAAAACAATTAATTTGCCCAATCAAGCAACAAGAGATGATGTTGCAGCAATTATTATGAAAGCACATACTTTACATTGCAAAGGCATAACGTTATATCGTGATGGTTGTAGAGCCGATCAAGCGTTAGCAACAAAAAAACAGACTCGTCTTTCTGCTTTTGAAGACGAAGAAGATACGTAATGTGTAGTCTAACTGTTCAAGTATCTATATTCGAATATTTCTATTTTAGTCACATTAATTATTTAAAGAAATACTATTCACAATGCTAGATGTAGTGTGTAAGGTAAAGCGAAGACACTACATATAGTGTTTAACATGGGTGTGTATATGGATTTAAAAAAAAATTCGGGAAGTAATTTACAGAGGAAAACAACAGACGTGGAGCTAGTAACTACGCTCAAAGCAGAAGGCGTACCACTTACAACAAAAGCAGCTGATATTCTTAATAATTCAACGTATCTTAAGGAGATGGGTCTTATTATTTTTATGGACCGCTACGCAATTAAAGATCTTCGAGAAAATATTACTGTTGGAGACCTCGTTGTTGCCGTTTCAAAAGATCATCCTAAATATCCAAAAAAAGACTTAGGTATTATTGTTGCAGACAAAGGTAATGAGTGGGCTATTCGTATGATTACTGGTGTTTATGTTGATGATAAAAATCCTTTGCTCGTAAGCAAACTACAATGCGATAAACCTATAGAGAGTATTTATGATGCCTATGGGCGTGTGGGTCGAGCAGTTGCAAGTGTTGAAGAGGATAAAGATTTGTATGAGAAAAAATTCACCCGAGCATTACTCAAAGGATATATTCAACCTGCTGGACGAATTATGGCTGGTGCTAATGTTGATGAAACGGGTAAATACACGTCAAACTTAACGCTCTATAATTGTTATGTTATTCCGTCTCCTGGTGATTCTCGAGAGTCTATTATCAAAGACACACTCTATCAAATGGTAGAAATTTTTAGTCGTGGCGGTGGTGTCGGTATTAATCTATCTACGCTTCGACCGCGGTACGCGTATATCAAAGGCGTGAATGGAAAGTCTAGTGGTTCTGTGTCCTGGGGAAATTTATATTCGAATGCAACAGGTCTTATTGAGCAAGGCGGCTCTCGTCGTGGCGCGCTCATGCTCATGCTTGCTGATTGGCATCCTGATGTTGAGGAATTTATTAGTTCCAAGCACCAAATTGGTTTTTTAGATAATGCAAATATTTCAGTACTCGTGTCTAACGAATTTATGCAAGCTGTGAAAGATGATGCAGATTGGCCTTTAGAATTTCCCGATATTGCAGACGCAGAAACCAAAAAGAAATATGATACGGAGTGGGATGGCGATTTACTTGGCTGGAAAGCTAAGGGGTATAAAACCGCTGTGCATAAAACTGTTCGTGCAAAAGAATTATGGCATAAACTCATTGGCTCTGCTTGGAAGAGTGCCGAGCCTGGTATCGTGTTCTCTGGTCGCTACAACGATTTAAGTAATTCTTATTATTACAACAATATTATTTGCACTAATCCGTGTGGTGAGCAAGGTCTTCCTGCGTGGGGAGTGTGTAATTTAGGTCATTTAGCGCTTAATAATTTCGTGTATAAAACTGGTGATGATGCTGTTGGTCCGGTGTATGAGTTTGATTGGGACGCATTAGAAGAGTCAACAGCAACGCTTACTCGGTTTCTTGATAACGTTATTGATTTAACACCGTATATTTTTGAAGAAAATAAAGAAAACCAACTTGCTGAGCGTCGTGTTGGTTGTGGAACACTCGGTCTTGCTGAAGTTCTTATTCGTCTTCGTTTGCGATTTGGGAGTAAAGCTGCAAGCGAGTTTGTTGACAAGCTCTACAAAAAAATCACCACCATTGCATATCTCGCTTCTAGTGAGTTGGCTAAAGAGAAGGGTTCTTTTGCTTATTTTGATAAGGAAAAATTCTTGGAAAGTGGTTTTATGAAAACAATGCCGCAGGAGGTGCGTGATGCCGTGCAAAAAAATGGTATTCGCAATGTGACGTTAACAACGCAAGCACCGACAGGAACAGTTGGTTCTATGGTGGGAACATCTACTGGTATTGAGCCGTTTTATGCGTTTAAGTATTATCAACAAAGTCGCCTTGGTTTTCACGAGGTGGAAATCGACCTTGCTAAAGAGTACAAAAAAGGTGATGATGGCAGTTTACCTGAGTTCTTTGTGAGCGCTATGGATCTTGCGCCGGAAGACCATGTAGAAATTCAAGCAACCATTCAAAAATGGACTGACTCTTCTATTTCAAAGACGGCTAACGTGCCAGGTAACTTTACGGTTGAGCAGACGATGAAGTTGTATGAATATGCGTTTGATCTTGGTTGTAAGGGCGTGACTATTTATCGTGATGGTTCTCGTGACGAGCAAATTTTAACAACTGATGCTAAGACTGAGGAGAAGAATGCTGCGCATAAAGGTTCTTCTTCGCAAGCGCCAGAAACAAAAGAAACGCAGGAGTCTGTTAAGCCGAACCCAGAAACGCAGGAGTCTGTTAAGCCGAACCCAGAAACGCAGGACACTGTTATTTATGGCTCTGAGGTTGGCGAGCGTTGCCCAATATGTAAGAAAGGCACCATGGCTAAGATTGGTGGTTGCACAGAATGTGATGCTGGTTGTGGCTTTAAAGGCGGCTGTGATATGAAATGAAATTTCATTGAGTAACCCAGGCAAGACTTGTTTTGCCGCGGCTGTGATATGAAATAAATATGTTTCTTTGATATTTTTTTTCTATTTCTTTTTTTTTAATCGTTTATTTTATAACTTGATGGTCATTTGTCTTGTTGTATGTTAGTTCCTTTTCGTTTATTACCCAACGATGATTCGTTTCCTTTAGATGCAATTGTTGCGATGCTGGACTGGAAGCATGAATTGTATAAATCTGATGAAGCGTTTATGAAACAGCATGATCATCGGCGTTGTGATGTTATTCCAGTATTTTCTTTAGATGATGCGTTGTATGTGCCTAAACGATTGGGTGTGTCAGAAAAGCCACCTTACTCTGGAATGAAGATATCTACACAAGATTTGTTTATGGATTTATCTCCTGCAAAGCTTACAACAATGCCTCGTTCTGTGGTTTCTGCTGATACGTTTTTGTATGGTCTTATTCCTTGGATTCCAGAAGCAAAAGATGTGTTTAGAGAAAAAGAGAATCTCACTCATAAAGATGTGAAAGAAATGGTGGAGTGTGGTGTGGAATTAAGCAAACAACACGTGTTTCATCTTGATTTAAATTTTGGAAATGTGGTGAAGGCTGATCGTATATATTTTGTTGATCCTTCTATTGCAACGCCGCATGTTCGTCCAGAGCATGATTATTTTAATGAGCGGATGATACAATATCATTGGGCTCCAGAAGTATTGCGTGGTGGTTTTGTTTCTGAGAAGAGTTCTGTGTTTAGTCTTGCCAAGACCATTAAGTTTTGTTATAAATCGATGGATGTTAAACTTGATAGGTTGTTAGGGGCGTGTTCTGCACAGAATCCTGCGTATCGTCCTTCGTTTACTGAGCTTGCAAGTGAAGTTGACCGACTATAATATTTAGATGGTGGTCTGTTTACACGTAGTGTGAACTTCGACAATTTTAGATTGTCGTTTTGTTAAGCTTTGCTTGACTTACAACGATTTCTTAAATCGTTGTTTGTTGTTCTTTTGCTTTTGCTTCTTCAGTACTTTTTCGCTCGATGCCGCGAATATAATATTCTTCTTTTTGACTAAGTAGCCATAAATAATCAGAGAGTCTGTTTACAAAAATACGTGTGTGCTCGTTATGATGCTCGACGTGAAGTAGTCGTCGTTCTAATCGTCTTGCAATGGTTCGTGCAAGTTCTAATTGTGCTGAACTTGGGGATTCGCCCGGGATAAACCAATTGTCAATATCGTTGTATTTTTCTAGTTCGTTAATGTCTTCTTCGATGCGGGTAATATTTTCTGTGTTAATGTTTCGTTTCAGTTTTGGAAAGTCTTCTTGTAGCGTTGCTACTTCTGCGCCGATAACAAAGAGTGCGTGTTGAAGATTTAATAATTCTTCTTTAATGCCTGGGGCGACCACATGGGCTCGCGCTACGCCAATTGCAGCGTTTAGTTCGTCTACTGTTCCTGCTACTTCTAAAATAGGGCTTGTTTTTTCTACTTGGTGCCCAAAAAGTATATTTGTTTTCCCTTTATCGCCGATTTTTGTTGTTATTGCCGTTTATACCGCCTCACATGCGTTTTTTCATTCCACAGGAAAAACACTAGGGATAGTGTTTCACACATTTCCTGTCCACTATATGTAGTGTATGGTTTTTTCTCTTTGTCATTTAAATATATTTATGTGCAAAAAAATATGGTGTTACAGAATATTGTTTTCTATTACATATATTCCACTCGTTACATAATGGGCTTCGTCCAGAATAATTTGGTATACTGCCTTGAAGATTTTTTTAGACAAACAAATTTTACGCTTTTACAGCGTAAAATAGTGTTGTGTTATGCTCAAAAAGAGCATGACAGCATGAGCAACACTTGTGTTGCGAGTTCATTTGTTGATAAATTCTTTTGAGCAGAGCGAGAATAATTCTTCGCAGTATACAAATGTATTCCTTTCCGGACAAAGCCCATATGATACAAATCTATAAAAAGAGTTGTGGCTTCTAAGACGGTATGAAAGGCGCGTTATCTTCTTTTGAACTCAGACACGTGGTGCGCGAGCTACAATTCCTCGTTGGCGCTAAAATTGAGAAGGTGTTTCAGCAGGAAAAACCAACTGATGATTTTCTCTTTAGTTTGCACGTCTCAGGTAAGGGCAAGCAATTACTCTATGTTGCTCTTCCTCGCTTGCTTTGCGTAAGTTCTTTTAAGCCCGTGTTTCCTGATGCGCCACCTGGTTTTTGCACGAGTCTGCGAAGAAAAATTACCAACGCGCGTATTACTGCTATAGAGCAGCATCATTTTGAAAAGATTATCAAGATAACACTAAGCACTAAGCACGGCTCAAGTAATTTGATTATGGAGTTTATTCCGCCGGGTAACATGCTCCTTACCACAGAAGATAATAAAATTCTCTCTGTTCTACATGCTAAAATTTGGAGTGAGGAGCGCAAGCTCTTACCGGGCAAGCAATATTCGTTTCCTCCTGAGCAGCTTGATCCAAGTTTGCTTTCCAGACCACAGTTTGCTGAGTTATTACAGGGCAGCACCAAGGAGTCTGTGGTAAAGTCGCTAGCTATTGATTGTAGTCTTGGCGGGCTGTATGCTGAAGAAGTCACGCATCAGGCTGGCGTAGAGAAATCAAAAGCTCCTCGCGCGCTTTCTGAAGCTGATGTTGAACAGTTGTATGATGCACTGCATGACCTATTTGTAGCCCCGACAACACCGTTTATTTTTAATCATGAAGCATTTCCCATTCTGCTTAAAGACGTTGCTGGCGGGGTTGCAAAGGAGCCTTCGTTTAACGAGGCTATTGCAAAAGTTGCGCTTGCCAGTCTTACTAAGCAAGAAGAAGTGGATGCAAATAAAGATGCAACACAAAAGCTTTCTAAAACAGAGACGGTTATTAAAAAGCAAGAGCAAATGCTTGTGGGTTTACAGCAAAAAGAAATCGACAACCAAAAAAAAGGCGAGCTTATCTACACGCATTATGCAGAAATTAAGGTCTTGCTGGATAAAATTACTGATCTTCGCAAACTCGCTTCGTGGGATGAAATTGAGGCGATGTGTGAGGATATTGACTTGGTTGAAAAAGTGGATAAAAACACGGGAACCATTTACATTAATGTTGACTAACTAAGGATTGATAACAATGAATATGTTACTTAAACGCTACGAGCAATTGGGTGAGTCGTTTGCTCCCGAAGACGTGTTAGTAAGGCCTGCGTTGCGAGTGAACACGCTAAAAATATCTTCTGTTGACTTGTATCATAAACTTTCTCAAAAAGGCGTGAAGCTTGAGCCTATTTCTTTTTTGCCTGATGCGTTTTTTTATGAAGCGCCGTTTTCTTTAGCATCAACGATTGAGTATCTTTCTGGGTTGTTTTATTTGCAAGAAGCAGCAAGCCAACTCCCTGCGAGGGTATTATTGAGTGATTGGTCAGAAACTGACCGTCAGAACCCTCAAAAGCAGAATGCTGTCTTGCCGACCGCTGATTCGCCGTCCCCTGCAGAATTGCCTGTGGCAATTCTTGACATGTGCGCTGCTCCTGGTTCAAAGACAACGCAACTTGCAGCTTTAACAAACGACAAAATTCCTATTATTGCACTTGATAATAATATGCCTCGAATTGATGCGCTGAAAAGTAATTTGGAGCGTTTAGAAATTTCTTCTGTGTCGGTCTTTAAAAAAGATGCGCAGTTTGCTGATGATTTGGCATTGTTGTTTGATTATGTGTTATTAGATGCTCCTTGCTCGGGTAATTTTTGTGTTGAAGAAGATTTTTTTAAAGCTCGCTCACCGCAGGATTTTAAGGAGCGAGGAAATTTACAAAAAGAATTGTTAAAATCTGCTTACCGGGCCCTTAAATCAGGAGGAACATTAGTGTATTCAACCTGTTCTCTTGAACCTGAAGAAGATGAGTTTATTGTGAATTGGTTTTTAAATCGTTATGAAGATATGATTTTACTTCCAATGAATTTAAATATTGGTGATGAAGGCTATAATTATATATTTGGTGAAGAATTATCATCTAATATGAATCTGACTAGAAGGTTTTGGCCACATAAAACAGGTATGCAAGGATTTTTTATTGCTAAACTACAGAAAAAATGAGACCTCGGCAAACAGAAACAAAAAAACGAAGCGTGTTAAAAACATTTACGTGGAGAATTATTGCTTCTTTAACAACTATTAGTTTAGTTTATGTTTTTAGTAATGATGCTGCAGTTGCAGGGATGGTTGGTCTTTTAGAATTTATTTTCAAATTATTTTTATACTATGGTCATGAGCGAGTTTGGCAAAGATTTCGTGTACGGAGTCTTCAAAAAGTCAGCATTTTTAAAAGTCTTTCCTGGCGTTTCATTGCATCAGTTCTTACAACAAGTCTTGCATTAATTTTTGGTCTTGGTCTAGAAACATCTTTAATTATAGGTTCACTCGAACTCTTCATTAAACTCTTGACTTATTACATTCATGAGCTACTATGGGTAAAAATTTCTTGGGGTTATGAAAAAGACAAACGAAAGTCCACTCTAAAATACGCAGATTAATCTTTGATTTTTAAAGAAACACTTATAAGATGCTTCTCGTTTTCGCTTTTCTATGAGTAATGATAGCTTCACGGAACACAATGGGTTTATTTCTCGAGAGGATAAGCTTAACCTTCTTGGATTAAAAGAAAATAAAGTATTATGGCTTACAGGTCTTTCAGGATCTGGAAAATCAACGATTTCTGTTGCCACGCAAAAAGCACTCCATGATTTGGGAATTCTCACTGCTTCAATTGATGGTGATAACACTCGAAGAGGTATCAACAATGACTTAAGTCTTTCTCCTGCAGGCAGAGATGAAAATATTCGTCGATTTAGCCACATGGCAAAAATGGCGTACAACAATGGCTTGTATGTTTTAGTTTCTGCAATTAGTCCTTATAAGGAAAAAAGAGCTTTTGCTCGTTCACTTATTCCTCCCAATGATTTTATTGAAATTTACGTTAATACTCCTTTGGAAGTTTGTATTCAGAGAGATACTAAAGGCTTATATGCTAGAGCTGCAAAGGGCGAGATTAAAGATCTGACTGGTTTTCATGATTCTGCGCCTTATGAACCTCCTACGAATCCTGAGATTGAATTAAGTCCTCATATTTGTTCAGTTGATGAGTGTGTTAATCAAATAATCCAGTATCTTAATTTGCGAAAAAACTAAGGAGCATACTTTATGGCTCGAAGAAGTAAAAGAGGTAAGAAGAAAGATTTTTTTGATAAGGTAGATGAATCTCTCTTAACTACATGCGCGCCTTCTTGTAAACATTTTCCTGACTGTGGCGGTTGTCGTTTTCAACATATTAAATACAGTGACCAATTACAAATAAAGAAAGATTATCTAAACGACTTGTTTGGCAGAGATGTTGAATTAGAGTCTGCACCAAATGAGCTAGAATATAGAAATCGCATGGACTTCGTCTATGCATTCGAAAAACTTGGTCTTCGAAAAAGAGGAAATTTTCGAGAAGTTGTTGAAATAAATGAATGCCTTCTTTTGCCAAAAACCGCTCGAGATATTATAACAAAAGTTAAATCTCTTCTAGCTGAGCATGCCATTCCTTCCTATGATTTTCTAGAACATTCTGGCTTTCTTCGTTACGTCACTATTCGTTTTGCACCTAACACAAACGAATCAATGCTTATCTTCACTTCAACTACGCCAAATTCTCAACAAGAAAAAGAATTGCGCGCAATCTTTGACACATTAGAATCGCAAGTAACAAGCATATATTGGCTTATCAATGATGAAATAACTGATGTATCAATTCCTCCTGTTCCTCCAAAGCTTATTTTGGGCAAAGAGTATATCACTGAAGAACTAGAGGGTATTACGTTATCGTATTCGCCGTGGAGTTTTTTTCAGGCAAATACTATTGTTGCAGCGCAGATGTTTGCTGAAATTAAAAAGCACGTGCACGGTAATACTATTGACTTGTGTTGTGGGGTGGGTGCTATCACGCTCTTTGTTGCAGACCAAGCAAGTTCAATTATTGGTATTGAAGAAGTAGAGCAGGCTGTTACGCTGGCAAAGAAAAACGCTCAACAAAACAACAAGAAAGTGGTATTCTTTGCTGCTCCCATGAAGCAATTTGCTGATTTTGCGCCGCTTGAGGTGGATACGATTATTGTTGATCCTCCGCGTTCTGGTTTGGAGCGAAAAATGGTGGAGAAACTTTTAGCTGTTGAGCCTAAAACGATTATTTACATGTCTTGTAATCCAAAGACGCAAAAAACAGATCTCGAGTACATTCCAAAAGACTTGTACGAAGAAGTCTTCTTGCAAGGCTGGGATATGTTCGCTCAAACTCCTCACGTTGAAACCTTGCTTGTTCTGAAGCGAAAGTCTGTTTGAAGTTTGAGCGGACACTAGGAATGACAATGACGCCGTGTTTCCGCAAACAAATCACGTTGAAACACTTTTGGTTCTCAAACACCTTGTTCAGTAAAAACAAAAGGCAGACTGGCTGAATGCTTTAAATTCTCCAACCGGTCACAATTTGTGACCTCTAGAGTTTGTGTATGTTATGAACTATTGAATGTTTCTTTCAAAAAGCTGAAACTAAAAAATAAAATTGATCTTAACGACAATTGCATAAGTATCAAGGTATTATTTTTTTGATTTCGTTAGTAAACCGTATTGCTCGTTGAAGAGATGTTTTCGCTTTAGCCTTAATTACTAGCTCTTCAGTTTTATAGGTGAAAATTGCTCGTTTTCCTTTTTCAAAGAAATAATCTTCCATAAGCAAATCAGCTTTTTGTTTGCCTAATATTTCAGAAGCTTCTTCTAAACTTTCAACAAAATCCTCGATTAATTTTTTTTGCAGTTTGCCATTAAGATAGAAAAAATGTATCATTGCATCAAACGTTAGCGCGTGAATAGACTTATCCGATTTTATCTTAATACCTTCACTTTCAAGCAAAGCCCTTGCCATATAAAACATAGAATAATATGAAGCGTTTACAACCCATAAAAATCCATCAAAATCAGGATAGCCCATATAAGACTGCATGTCTTTATGTGTTGACAGATCATATAATGCGTTAGCGCTTGTTAAAGATTTTTTAGCATTGGCTAAAAAGAAATCAACAAATTCACTTTATTGTTTAGTTTTTATAGTTCCTTCTTCAAGAAACATTTTTACTCTTGACTTAATTTCTTTTAACTTCTTTTCATCTAACAACGTCACGCCCGTCCTTTCTTGATTAATTTGTAGAATAATTCAGCGCCATACAAAATGATGTGTTTATTCAAAACTTCTGTCATGACATTCTTATCTTCTCTTGGAGCAAGCATTTCATAAACACTCTCAAAGGATAGTATCAGTGTGTGTATGGGTAGCGGGTGATTTCTTGTAATGGTGTGTAGATATCGCTCAGCTTGTTCTATGTCTTCTGTATGTTCAATGATGAGTAGTACATCTAAGTCTCTTGGTTTTGCATTTGTTACAGTAGAACCAAAAATTAAAGCGACAAAATAGCCATAAGGAAACTCTTTGATAATATCTTCTCTGAGTAAAGAAATGCTTTTATTTTTATCAAGTAACTCTTTACATCTCAGATGTTCAATATATGCTAATTCTTGATGATTTTCTTTAACATTTAACATATACTTATCGTCATCAGGAATAATTAATTTTTGTTTGATTAATTCTTTACTGGAACGATACGCAAGGGCTTGATGCATGTCTAATTCTTTTCCTACTTGTCTAAGGCTAAACCTCGTGGGGATCTTTGATACAAAGAGCTTCATAATCCGTAGTTGTGTTTTAGTTAACATTATATACTTTTTAGTATTCAAGTGAATACTATTTAGTATAAATATGTTTCGGTTAACATATTTCTTGTTTTTCATGTGCAAGCGGTGCAAGAAGTAAATACTCGCTCCTCCACTCATGTTTTCTATTCGAGCTTCTTTATATGCTTCGCAAGGAATTGTCCAGTGAAATCTTTAAGAGTTCGTTAAGTGTGCCGATTCCAATTGCTTTTTCGCTCTTTAGAACTCCTGAGGGTATGGAAACGTCTTGTTCAGTAAAAACAAATGGCAGACTGGCTGAATGCTTTAAATTCTGTAACCGGTCACAATTTGTGACCTCCCGAGTTCCATTTCTTGAGCAGTAATTTAGAACACAAAATCTTCTAGAAATTTATTTCTTTTTTGTTAAGTTTTGAGATTTTTCAACTAACATATCAAAATCTGATTGAAATAAATTATCTTGAATAATTCTATATTTTTCAAACTCTGTTTCTGCATGTTGTTTTGCAATCTCTTGGGTTATGTTTCCCATATTTTGTAGTATGTCTCGTTCATCAAATGCTAAGAATGCGTCCAGTCTTTTTGCCCAATCTTCCATGGTCATAGGAATTTTTCTTTTTGCTCTTTCTTCAGCTAAATCAAGATATGCTGAAACTATTCTACTTAAAGACTCTAACTCTTCTTTTTTTAAGTAATTTTTAGCAATAGCAACATCGGTTTTGATGATTTTTCCATCAGGAGCATTTTTCCATGTTGTAAGACCCATATGATCTTTTTTAGCATCAGATCTTTTCATAATAAGCTCAGGAGCAGTATGTTTATGAATTGCATAATGTAGTTTATTTTGAACTTTAGCAAAGAATTCTTTTGTAGTCAAAGCATGCGTATCATAATCAAGGCTTGTAGCATAAATGTCTGTGATTTTTTGATAGAACTGTCTTTCACTAAGTCTTATTTCTCTAATTTCTTCTAAAAGTTCAGTAAAATAATTCTCATTAAGAAATGAGCCATGTTCTAATCTCTTTTTGTCTAGAACATATCCTTTGATAGCAAATTGTTTTAAAATCTTAGTTGCCCATATTCTAAATTGGGTTGCTCGTTTTGAGTTTACTCGATACCCTACGCTAATAATTGCATCTAGATTGTAGAACTCAACAGTTCTGGTGACTTGTCGGTTCCCTTCTTGTTGAACTATCCGGAATTTCCGGATAGTTGCTTTATCATCTAATTCTTCAGATTGGAATATGTTCTTTAGGTGTTCATTTATGGTTCTAACATCTACATCAAACAGTTTAGCCATCATTTTTTGAGATAGCCAAACGTTCTCATCGGCGTATTTAACTTCGATAGCATCTTCTTTTTGTTGTGATTGAAATATTAAAAATTCGGCGGTACTGTTTCGTATAATCAAATCTTTTACCATATATGTTGAATAGAAAGAAGTTCTAATTTATATATCTCTCGAGGAATTGTCCAGTGTAATATCTAGAAATCCATCAAGGACGATGCCGTTGATGCTGTTTGCTTGTAGTTCTTTGTTGATTGAATAAGGTTATTATTTGAGGAGATGTTAATGAACGTACGTTGTTTTGTTGCTTAAAATCAGTATCATCCGTCCAAATGATTGAGTTACGGGTGCCTAAACCTGCAGCTATGAAGACAACATCATCTGGATCAATAGATGCCCTGACTTGTTTGGCTTCTTGCAGGTGTTTGATGATGATGATGTTATCAGGAATTAATGTAATATAGGTTAATAGTATTTGAATAAGTTTTGTGTAGTCGTTAGGACTCATTCCTGATTTTTTTATGACAAGTTCTTCGTATTTTCTTATTTCGTGAAGTGCTATTTCTGGATAGAAGAATTTCCATCCTGATTCTATAAGTACTTTTCTTGTAGCAGCATTTCTAATAAGTGCAGATAAAAGAATGTTCGTATCTAAAATACACTTCATTTCAGTCTTAGTTTATGTGCAACGTCAGAATCAATTTTTTTTGAAATCTCTTTTATATCTTGAGTAGTGAGTTTGTTTTTTTTAGTTAATTCGTCTACTAGTTCAAGAGTGCTTATTTTTTCAGCGATTGTTTTTCTAATAACTTCACTCCATCTAATCTCTGAATGTTTCTTCATTTTTGTATGTAATTCTTCTGGTATTGCCAAGGTCACATTTACCATATCATTTCACCTTATGTGTAAATATGTGTTTACACATATTTAAATGTTCTGTAAATGAACTTATTTTCACCTCGCGTATGTTCTTAACACTGTTGATGGCGCGTGTTTCTTTTTTATACCTCGCGAGCCTTTGTCCAGTGTTTGTTATTTTCCCGAAAACTTTTCGGAATTTTTTTCGTTGATTTCTTTAAGCACTTCTTTTATTTTTGCTAGTGGTGATAACCATGGGTTTAACAAATAAAAAAGAAGAGCAGCTTCGAAAGATGCCGCTTATTGACACAAAGTTTAGAAAGAGTAAAGATGGGAAGTACATTGTGCACACAACGACCATCACAACGATTCGACCAACAGCGTATTTTGAAAAAATAACTGCTAGTGAAGGTTCAGTTGATGATGTTGAAGTGCAAAACACGCTTGCTGACGATCCAATGGTCGTTGAAGGCGAAGATCTTGCTTAAGGGCAAGGTCTTTTTTTGTTTTTTTGCTCTTTTTTGTTTTTCTTTTTTTTCTTTGAAAAGAGTTATTTTTACTAAGCTTTTTAAAGGACATCTTTATTTTATGATTTATGAAAATCTTACTCACGGGAATAGCAGGTTTTATTGGTTCTCACGCTGCTAAAACTCTTATTGAAGAAGGTCATGAGGTTATTGGATTAGATAACTTAAATGATTATTATGATGTTTCTCTAAAAGAAGCAAGACTAAAAAATCTTGTTCCAAAAGAAGTTATTTTTGTTAAAGGAGATATTTTGGATAAAGAATTGTTAGATTCTCTTGCTCAAGAACATTCTTTTGATGTGATAATTCATTTAGCAGCGCAAGCAGGTGTGCGTTATAGTCTGGAAAATCCCGATACTTATATTCAAACAAATGTTCAAGGAACAAATAATATTTTCGAATTAGCAAGAAAATATGATATCAAACGAGCGGTATATGCGTCTTCTTCGAGTGTTTATGGTGGAAATGATAAGATTCCATTCTCAGAGACTGATTCTGTTGATAATCCCATATCTTTGTATGCAGCCACTAAAAAAGCTAATGAGCTTCAAGCAAATGTTTATAGTCATTTATTTGGTCTAACGACTATAGGTCTTAGGTTTTTTACAGTCTATGGTCTTTGGGGGCGTCCTGATATGGCTTTGTTTAAATTTACCAAGGGAATAAATGAAGAAAAATCTATAGATGTTTATAACAAAGGCAATATGAAAAGGGATTTTACTTATGTTAAAGATATCGTTGATGGTATCGTTTCAACTATTGATGCAGAACTAACCGGATTTAATGTTTTTAATTTAGGAAGAGGAGAGTCTGTTAATTTAATGGATTTTATTGGTGAAATAGAATCAAACTTAGATAAAAAAGCTAAATTAGAGTTTCTTCCAATGCAACCAGGAGATGTTCCAGAAACCTTTTCCGATGTTTCAAAAGCTAAACAATTATTAAACTATAACCCTTCAGTATCTATAAAAGAAGGTGTAAATGAGTTCGTGAATTGGTATTTGTCTTATTTTGAAAAATAACGTTTTTATTTCATTAAGTTTTTAAAGTTATTATTAGTTGGTGTTTATATGGGTTTAAAATCATCTTATCAAGAGTTATTTCAGGGCGCCGGAATAATTCTTTTTATGTCTTTTCTCAGTTATGTTTTTATGTTTGTGTTCAAAATGATCGGATCTCGTTATTTTGGTCCTGAAGATTGGGGTTATTTTGAATTTGGAGTCACTATTTTAGGGTTCATGTTTATATTTTCGTTGATTGGTATTCATAGCAGTATTCCTCGGTATGTTTCGGATTATATTTCAAAGAAAGATTCAAAATCTCTTTCTTCGTTTATTGGTTTTTCTTCTATTGTTCCTTTGGTTATATCTTTGGTATTTACGGCTTTGTTTTTTCTAACGATTCCTTTTTTAAAAGATATTTTTAGTTTCAACTCTATGAGTGTTTATGTGTTAACTTTTGTTTTTCTTTCTCTTCCTTTTAGGGTTTTAGAAATAGTTCTTTCAAATATTCTCTCAGGCTACAAACGAATGCTTTATTGTCAGTGGAGTACTGTTTTAAAGCCTTTTATTCTTATTGTTGGTGTTGGTCTAATAATTTATTTTAATTTGTCTTTATTTTATCTTTTGTTATTATATTTTATTTCCATAGTGCTTTCCTTTATTTTAAACTTTTTTTTGACGAAAAGAATAGATGTTCCCTTCTCTCTTTTTAAACAATCCCAAACTAAAGAATGGTTTAACTTTTCAATTCCTTTATTTGTGTCTGGTTTTTTGATGTATCTTATAGGTTGGAGCGACAATATTATTATTGGCATATTCTTGTCTGCGGAATTATTAGGAATATATGCTATCGCTTATTCGACTGCTTCTTTATTAAAATTTGTTCAACTTGCTTTTTCGAGGATAGCTTCGCCTTTATTTATGGAACTTCATAATAAAAAGAGCGAAGACTTGGGTTTTTTATATACTAAATCTCAAAAGTGGGTTCTTTTGTTTTCTTTGCCTTTTATTTTGTTGTTGATATTTTTCTCAAAGAAAATTCTTTTTATTTTATTCGGGGCTGAATATGTTGTTGGTTCTGCTGCTTTGTCGATTATTTCTTTGGGTTTCTTAATTAATTTGTATACTGGTTTAAATGAAGTGATTGTTCATGTGTATAAAAAAACTAAACATATTGCTAAAGTTAATATTTTTATAGCCATTCTAAACATTGTTCTAAACGTTTTGTTAATACCGTATATTGGAATAACTGGTGCTGCCATATCTTCAGCTATATGTCTCTCTTTGCAAAATATTTTGTTTTATCTTTATGCTAGAAGACTTTATCCGTTATTTATTGATCACAAGTCTAATTTTAAATTAATAATAATCTCTCTTTTAGGAATAATTGTTCTAAAGATTTTTTCTTTGGTTTGGGATAACAATTATTTATTGGTTTTCTTATTCCTTTTATTGTTGTGTTTATACTTTATTCTTATTTTTATTCTTAAGTTTCTAGATAAAGATGATTTAGATACGCTATCTAAACTAGAGCGTAAATATGGTAAGAGCGTACCTTCATTGTCTAAGTTGTTAAGAATGTTGTTTAAATTATTTTCTCGCTAAAACAAGCCAAGACGCATTTTTTTTGTTATCAAAGAATTTGTCAAGTTTGATTATTAAAAGTCCAAAAAGGAATATTGTTGCGTATTTAATTTTAGAAATTAGTTTATTTTGTTTGTGAAGTTTGTAAAGGGTGAATTTTATTTTGTTAGTGATACCATTTGAAAATGGCTTTACACATGTTATTTTAAAACCTTGTTTTTGAAGTTTTTTTATTATCTCTTGCTTTTCATATTTTCCGCTTTTTCTTCCATATTCTTTAGATCTTATTTTGCTGTTAGGTGTAACTAAAAGTAATGTTCCTTTGTTTCGTAATGATTGATAAAAATTCTCAAATATTTTGTTGTCTTCTTCACCAACATAGTGTGTGCTGGCTAGTGCAAATATTAGGTCATATTTATTTTCTTTTTTATATTTAATCATATCTTCTTTTCTAAATATTATTTTTTTACTTTTTACTTTGTTGTTTATTAGCTTACACTTATCAACATTTTCTTGTTCGTAATCTATAGCATCAATTTCTTTGATATCATATTTTTTATCTATATAGAATGAGTAGAATCCTTGACCGCATCCTGCGTCCAGTATAGTTGAATTTTGTTTTATATTTTGTTTTAATAATTTTTTAATTACTTGAAAATCTAGTCTTCTTCCAAGAGATGGATCTCCAAATAGTTTGGTGATTATGTTTGGCTTGTTTATTAAATTCCATTCTTTTCTAAACATCTTTTTATCTCTCGTGGCAATATTACTTCTATTTTTTCTTTTTTGATTAGTTTGATTGTTTTTTCAAGTTCTTCTAGTGATTGTTTTCCTTTTACTAGCAGAGCATGAGGGTGGCCATAACAGGTTATTATTTTATTTTTGTTCTTGTTTTTTAATATTTTGTTTCTTACTTTGCTGTCGAATCCTGTGAAATCAAGCTTGTTTATTATTAAATCATATTCTCTAATAACCTTAAACCCTATTTTGTTAATTATTTGTCTATATTTTGATATTGGTCTTTTGGATATGTATGGTCTTCTTTTTGTTGGTTTTCCTTCTTTTTCTATTTTTTTTAAACCAATTGCTATTCCCAGTAGATTAAATGGTAAATTATGTGGTGGAACAAATGTCATGATTTTTTCTTTAATAACTGATTCCAGAAGTCTTTTAGATTTTTTTAAATCACTTATTATTTCTTTATTAGTTAATGAATCTAGAGCGTTATGTTTATATGAGTGAGATGCTATTTCATGTCCTTTTGAGTGTATTTTTTTTATTTGTTTTTTACTTGAGTAAGGCAATTTATTTCCTTCAGCTATTGTTCCGAGAGTTGCAAAACAGACTTTTACATCGTATTTATTTAGTAATTCAAGAAGTTTTTCTGTATTGGTATAGTCGTCCAGCCCCCATTTTTGAGGGTTTGTGCACATGTCTGCTCCTTGTTGTAATTCATAATCAAAATAAATAACAACTTTTAATTTACTCATCTTTTTATACCTACATATTCTGTTGTTTCTCCAAACTTATGAAATGTTTTTCCCATTTTTTGAGATGCTTTCAATATTGGTTTTCTAAGATAATAAAATAAATTAGGGATTCTGAATATTTTTTTGTAATTTAGTAAAAGTAGTCTGTTTATTGCTTTATCAAAACCATAATTTTTGCATGAGATGGTTTTAAAACCTTCTCTTTCAAACATTTTTCGTATTTTTTTTGTTGAGATATTTTTTTGGTACACCATTGGGTCTTTAAGAAGATGTTTTTTGACCTTAGACATAATCCATCTTGAAACAACATTTGGGCTGTAGCTGTTTGGAACAGTTATTACAACTTTACCTCCTTTCTTAAGTGATTTTTTTGCTTGTTTGATTATTCTTCTTTGTTCTCTTTGTTTGAAGTGTTCTATCACGCCAAATGACATGTATACATCGAATTCTTCTTTGTATTCTAATCTTAGTATGTCGCCAACTACAAAACTATTTGGATTACCAATTTTTGTTTTTTTCGAATAGTCTTGACACTCTTTAATTAAATCTTTTGAAAAATCCAAACCATATATTTTATAACCTTCTGAAAGTAGTGGAAAAACAACTTTTCCAGGTCCGCAACCCGCTTCTAATATTTTATCTTTTTTGTTTACATATTTAGTTATGTGTTTTAATTTATTTATATCTAAATTTATTTTTGCATCTGAGAAAGCGTTAGCCCAATAGGTATGATTATTTTTGACCATTTAAATCTCTCTTACTAATTGTTTGTATTTTTCTCTAACATAATTATAGGTAAATTCTTCAGGAAGATTATTCTTTGCCTTTTTTATTTTTTTATTTAACATTATATTAAGAAGTTCTTTATCTGTTTTAAAGGTGTATTGTGCTAATCTATCTATATTTACTATATCTCTAGCGATTATTGGACATCCACACAGGTATGCTTCAGTTACTGCTTTTGGAAAACCTTCAAAATATGAGGGAAATAAGAAGATGTCTGAAGAAGCCATATATTCAAATACTTTTTCCTGATCTAATCTTCCAAGGATACTTGTATTTTTGTATTTGTTTATTGTTTTGGAGTAATTATCTTTATCTGCTCCGATGAATACAAAGTTATATTTTTGTTGTATTGTTTTATTTTCTAATATGTTTATGATACTTTGAAACCCTTTTCCCTTGGTGAAATTACCTACGAAAAGAACGTTTTTTTTGGTCTTGCTTAGACCTTTAAGGTTTTTGTTAGCTTTAGGAATGTTTATTTTCATTGGTTGCATTACTATTTCTATCTTTTTTTTATTAAATCCTTGTTTGATAAGGTTTATTTTTGTTTCTTCACTCATAGTGATTATTTTTGTTGCTTTCTTCAAAAAGTGTTTAGCAATTATGTTTGTAAGTATGTATGTTCCGAGTTTGTTAAAGAATGTTTTTTTATGTTTATATGCTTCAAAAGGATTTCCTGCAAATCTTACTATTGATTTAATTCCAAACTTCTTAGCAACAATGACCGTTATAACTCCTTCAAACTCTTCTCGGTATATATTCATAAGAATGTCAGGTTTTTCTTTTTTGCAAAATCTAGATAAATTTATTTTGTGTCGAAGAATTCTTAAGAAAATATTTTTTGGTTTAATCTTTGTGTAGTTTCTGAACTTTAGGTCTTTTTCAATTTCTTTTTGAGTATTTGGATCATATCCTACTAGATAAACTTCGTTTTCTTCAGAGATTATTTTTGATATGCCATATATATTTCCTTTTTTCTTTGTTAATGGCTTTAGTCCTGCTAAAATTCCAATTTTCATTTTTTTATTTTTGATTTGAGTGCTTGAAAAACTTGTTCTTTTGCATCTTCAACTCCATTTCCAACATATATTTCACTATACTTAATTCTGTGTTTTTTGTATAAATCACGCATATTGTCATAATATTCTTTCATTTCTGTTGTTGTTCTTTGTTGTTTTCTTTTTCTAATTGATTCATATTCATCAACTAATAAAAATATGTGTGTTGGTCTTGGCATAATCCCAACCAAAATATTTTCAGTTAATAGGAATCTATCCCTATTTTCTTCAACAAGTAGGTCATATGGACAATGATCCAATAGTAAGTGTTTTTTTCTATTTGATAATTTTTCTTTGAAAAAATACATTATGGTAAATTCTAAACTCATCCCGACATTTGCAACCCAGTGATATATTTTTCTAAGGATCTTTTTTTTCTTACTAACTCTTTTCTTTTTGACTTCAGTTTTTCTAGAATAAACATATTTTGGAGGTTTAAATGGAAGTCTTCCGTGTGGGATATAATCTTTACCTATGTGCCTAACATTAAATGCTCCTAGTTCTTCATTTAATCTTGGCAGAATTGCTCTGCTAACTGTTGTTTTACCCACTCCATCAATTCCCACAAGACAGTAAAATTGTTTTTTCATTTTGTATATTTTATCCTTTTTATTTGCTTAGAAAGCCACCCTCTTGGTCTCTGAACTAGATATATAAACCTTGTGAAATGTCTCCAAAAGAAGTTTGGAACCCAGATTCCTTTTCTAAGTTTTCTTTTTTTAAGAATTCTAAACCCAATATCTTTTCCATTTATTTTAGTGTGGGTTTCATATTCGTAGTGTGCGTGATAGGTATTATTATATTTTTTAAACATATTTGATGATATTTTTTTGTATCCTTTATTTTCAAGTGTTTTTGTTACTTTGGTTTCTTTTTCAGAAAACACTAGATCTATATCTTCGCAAACATGAGGCCAAAGTATGTCGTCTTTATAGAAACTCCAGTTAAGTTCAGCTCCAAGATCTTTTGTGAGTTGTTTTAGTTCTTCTTTTAATATTCTTTTAAGGTTTATTTTTCTTTTTAACCTTTTTATTTCATATCCGCAAGCTATATTCAAATACAGAGTTCTTAGTGGTCTTTTTCGCTTGAAAAGTGGCTCTTTTATTTTTCTAAGTGATATAATTCTATAAATGTTCATTAATGTGGTTAGGTAAATATTTGATTTTCCAAAATATCCTTTGTTAAATTCTTCTTCTAAATTTTTTATATATCTCCAATTGTATTGAATTATTGTTGTCGGTTTTAAACCTCCTAAATATAGGGTGTTTAGAAATCTTGCTGTTTGAATTAAGTTATTTGTATTTTCGCTTCGACTACCTAAATCAATAGGAACTATGCCTTTTTTGCTAATTATAAAATTTTCTGTAGCTGCTGCAAAAATCTTTCTATTATAAAAAAAATAGTCGCTCTCTATTTGAGACAGTATTTTGTTTGATACCTTAATTTTTTCTTTTTTGATTTCCTTTCTTAAATTTCCAAGCGTCTTTTTATCTTTATAGTTTTCTTGAACTATTCTAAATATCTTACCTAATGTGCCAAATTGGTGTAATAAGTCTTCCTTATCTTTTATTTTTCCCAAAATGTATTTGTTTAAGGGTTTACCTTCTATTTTTTCAATAATTATTGCATTTTCTTTCTTGTTATACTCTATTGATTTGTACTTGTGGTTTGATAGTTTTTTTTTATCTAGAAGTTTGTTTATTTCATTTATTGTTTTGTGTTCTCTTTCTACTAAAATATTTTTTTTATTGTCATATATTTTCTGAATAAACTTTTTTCCTTCGCTTTCTACTTCTGAAATGGTGGAATGTCTTTTCTTGAATACTTTTATTGTTTTATAATTTTCCATTTTCCATTTTATTTACTAGTAATTTGTTTTGATAATTCATTATTTGTTGTTTAATTCTATTAATTAATTTGTTCTCTTTTAATTTCCTTTCATGAATTAATATTTTTCTCATCTCCAGAATTAGTTTTTTCTCATCTATTTTTTGATTGTTTTCTTTTTCATAACCTTTAATAAATGCTCTTTTACATTGTTCCATTATTTTATTTGATATAAATAGTTTGATTATTGGATTAATAAGATGAAAATTTATTATCATTTTTGATATGTCTTCGTAAGGGTCTCCTTTAAAACCCTGGGGATCGAATAAAAATATTTTATTGTGAGAAAACCGAATATTGTGTGAACTTAAATCTGCATGTAAGATGGTGGTTTTGTTTTTGTTGTTGTAGTTTTGTTTATGTAACCTGGATATTAGGCTTCCCAGTCGGTATATTTCTTTTTCAACAGGCAACTTTGTTATTCGACTTAATACTATTGATCTATAAAACTCTTTTGAAGGAATAAATTTCTGAATAAAAATATTGTTATGCCTATCGATGATTGTTATTTGAGGAGTTATTATGGTGCTTTGATTTGCTTCTCTTAATTTCTCTATTACATTTATTTCGTTAAGCATGGCTGTTGATAATGACCATCTTTTTTGATATGTTATATTTTTTCTTTGGATAAATTTTTTTGCAAGTAAATTATTTTTATTTGTTTTTACTTTGTATATTATTGACGCATAACCTTTATGGAATAATTTGATTGATAAAACTTCTTCCTTGACAAGGTTATTTATTTGTTTTTTTATTTCATTCATTTTTCAATAATAGTTATCATAC
>JAIPJP010000003.1 GCA_021734105.1 Candidatus Woesearchaeota archaeon | reverse complement strand
AATCCCTTCCTTTTAGCATAAAATCTGTGCATCAGGCTTGTGTATCGATGTTCTGGTAATTCCATTTTTGATCTTTTTTGATTTGATTAAATGGAGGTTCCTGGAAGAAAGTTAATTTCTTTCAGGATCTCCAAACAACAACAAAAACAGGTGACCTCACATGGAGGATTGTGAATCACTAGCTAGCCCCTAATTTTCTTCGCTATTTTCAATTATTTTCAATTCGTTCATGTTACCCCTGTCGGCGATAAAGCAAGCCTCAGTAAGCCCTATTTTGGTGCTATTCTTAGGTCGCTTTCCCATTCGATAAGGAAACAAGGGGCACTCAGGGGCGGAGCATTTTCCAACTTCTTTACGTGAAAACCCCATGCAATGCAGACAAAAAGCACGTATAGACGTAACTGGTGTTGCATGGTGATCCCGAAATGTTTTTTTAGTCATTATTTTTCCACCTCGATTTTCAACAATTTCTCCATCAGTCATGTTTACCGACCTCTTTTTGGAGCATTTTCTTGATTTCGTTTAGACGTAGCTCTATGAGATTAGATTGTAAGGCTCTTGATCGAATGAAGTCACTGAGGGAGTTATAACCATTGATTTCGGCAAGTTTTTCGATCATTTGTTTTTGATCAGCAGTGACTCGAAGCTGGAGGAGGCAAGTCTTTCTCAGCATTTGTCAGCTCCTCCTGTGTTTGCGTCATTTTTTGCAATTCTTATGATTAATTCTTGATCAAATTCTTCAATTTCTACTTGAGAAACATCGTTTCGTTTCACCCAATTTTTGGGCAAAGTGATTCCAAAAGAGTAACCTCCCCATGTAAAAATTTGTCTTTTGATCATATCTTAATTATTGCTGTAGAAGTATATTAGGGTGAGGATACGTTAGGGAGTACTAAAATATCCGATTTGGATATCATAAATATCCAAAATAGAAAACTTTAAATAATATATAAGTATTAATTATAATATGTTAGATTATTCCAATATTTCCAATCTTCAAAAAAAATATGCAATTTATTTAGTTCTTATGAGGTCGAGTGTTGATTTAGATTATGAACAAACAAAAATCTATAATGCTCTTCCTAACCCTTTATCTGATTTTATCAATAAGCAAGGGATAGGTATATACAGTTTAGATTTAATTCCTAAAATTATATCTTGGTTTGAGTTCAACAAAAAATACAAAAACAGATTCAAGACACTGTATAGAAAAATTGTACTAATACATTCAGCGTATTTTGAATCCAAAGGATTTACTAGAGAACTTCTGAAGGATTCATTAACTTTTGGAAAATGCGATGTACAAGAAATTGATTTAAAATCTTATTTAAGAAGAGGTACTTTGGATTATATCCAAATAAATCCTGAAGATAAAAGCCATAGATATTCCTTGAAAACGAACTATTCATCTTTTAAAAAAATAGTAAGGGACTTTATTGAGCATAAATTAGAGAATTATCTTTATCAAACAAAATATTTTACTGAATCTTTCATAAAATATAAGGAAAAAATAGTTAGAGATGTAGCTAAAGCATCTTTGTTTTATGGGACTCATTCGGATGATTCAATTAATTTGAATAAAGAAACTTCGTTGGTTCTACTAAATATGTTAATAGTTTCACCTTCGATTGCAGACTATGTTTTTTCAAATCCAAAATTTAGAAAAGAATCTTCAGCAAGGCATCACTTTGCTATTGAGTTTTTTGATTTGTGGTATGATAATAAATATGTTCATCCAAAGGATTACAAGCCTATTAAAACCGAAGACTTATTTGTTCGATTAATTCAAAATCATTTTTTTATTGAAGTGAAAGGTTTTAACAAAAGATTAGTTGCTAATTTTCTTGTTTTTTATTTATCTGATGTTGTATCAGGAAGAATATTGGATTCTCTTCTCCCACTCCAATGTGATTATTCAACTACTGAAGGTCTTGTTGAAGCAGTATATCTAAGAATAAATAAGGAGTTTAAATATAAAAAAGAAACAATAATTAATGAAGATTCTCGGGTAAGACTGGCACAATCAACAAGACCTGATCCTTTAAAGAGAAAATTAGAAGAAGATCTTGAAGCATATAGAAAGCGTAGAACCTCCAAACAGACAAAATAAAGTTAAATTTATTCCAGGTGTTCAACTAAACAAAGAAAATTATATAAAGAACCTACCACATAACAAAAAATAAGCATCCAAACAGAATACTGGTTTGGTGTCTTGATGACGTTCCGGGAATGCATTAAATTTCCGGCATGTGTTTATAAAGAAAACCTTTCAGAATTGATCGAAAATCTTTCGGACAAGAAGGCGTGAAACTTATAAATTTCGAGGATATAAGCGTTTTATGTTCTTTGAAATTTTACTGGCAATCATCATCGGGGTGAATGCCGGGATAATCACAGGCCTTATTCCTGGAGTTCATGTAAATTTAATTACTGCTATTGTTGTTTCTAGTGTTGGTGTTCTTTGTGGTGTTTCTCCGTTTTTAATTGCATTATTTATTATTAGCCTTGCGCTCACACATTCCTTTTTAGATAGTATTCCTTCCATTTATTTAGGAGCTCCTGATGAGTCGATGGTCGTGGGTGTGCTTCCTGGTCATCAACTTTTAATGCAAGGTAAAGGTCATTTGGCAATTACTTACACCCTTCTTGGTTCTTTAGCTGCTTTACTTTTAACTATTCTATTTATTCCTATCGGCATAAAAATTTTGCCTCCTGTGCAAGCATTTATCTCGCCTTATATTGGTAAGTGTTTACTAGGAATTATTATTTTTCTTATCATTCTTTCAAAAAAAATTTTTAGAAATTCTTTTTTCTTTTTAACTGCAGGGCTTCTTGGTCTAATTTGCTTTTCTTTAGTTTCTCAAAAACAAATTTTATTACCGCTCCTTTCAGGACTTTTTGGTACAAGTACACTATTATACAGCTTAGCAACGGCAAGTATTATGCCTGTGCAAAAATTATCTAAATTAATTATTCCAATTAAACAAAAATCTTTAGAAGGTGTAACACTAAGAGCAACACTTGTTGGTATGCTTGCTTCTTTTCTACCAGGCTTTGGAAGTAGTCAGGCAGCGCTCGTTGCCAGCACAACGCTTAAAGAAAAAACACCTGCTGAATATCTCTTGCTTGTTGGTGGAATTAACACGGTAAACTTTTCGTTCTCTTTAGTAACGATGATGGTGTTAGGGAAAGCTAGAAATGGCGCAATAGTTGGCGTGAAAAGTTTATTAGGAAGTATTTCCTCAAATCAGTTACTTATTTTTGTTTGTGTGCTTTTACTTGTGGGTGGCATTGCAACCATTCTTGGTTTAAAGCTTTCAAGAAGGTTAGCAAGATTTCTTCCGAAAGTTAATTATCAAAAACTTGTGTGGGGAGTTATTATTTTTCTAGTGATTATTGTTATATTACTTTCAAAACTTCAGGGATTATTAATTCTTCTCACTGCAACAAGTTTGGGAATTCTTGCAAGTAAATATGGTGCGCAGAAAAATATGCTTTTAGGTTGTCTAATTCTTCCTGTGATATTATATTTGTGGTAGATTTTATTTTCCATAGCTCCCATATTTGAAACTAACATATAATCCGATGCCCAAAGCAAAACTAGAAATAGTTTTAATGGAGTCCGTAGTTTGTTGAGCTATGGTGTGGCTATCATCTAAACCATAGCTAGCAATAACTCCCGCAAGCCCTGCAAAACCCAATATTCCCCCAATTAATCGGACAGGTTTATTTTTTTCCCATTCAGTTTTTTCTCTTGCTTTTTCGTGTGATTTGTAATTATACTCGCGTGTGTTTCTTGGTTTTAAATATTGTTGACTCTTCAAAGATGTGGAATATCGTTCTCTAATGTTATTCCTTTTTTGTTTAAGTATGTTTATTTCGTTATCGTTTGCTTCTCTTTCTTGTCTATCTTTTTCTCTTAGTTTAGCTAAGTTTTCTTTTTTTCTTTGTCTATTGTAATAATTGTTTAATTTTTGTTTTTCTCTTTCTTTCTTTTTTTTCCTAGCTAGCTTCTTTTTTTGTATTGCTTCTTGTTCTTTTTGCTTCTGTTTCTCTCTGAGAATATATACTTGCTCTCGCTCTTGAAGTAGTTCTCTGACCTTATCAGCAATATTTTTATCAGTCATTTTATAATTTTCTTTGTTGTGAGAGGAATAATAAAATTAATTTCAGCACCTTTTGTTTTTTATTTATAAAAGTAGGCTTATCTATCTTTTCTTGTCACTTTTTCTAATTCTTTTTCCAGTTTGTTTTTTTCTTTTGACAATGCAGGAAAATTTTCTTTAGCTGATTGATAACTGCCTTTATATTGTTGTTGTAGTTGTTTGAGTGAGTTTATATCTTGGTTTAGGGCTTGTATTGTTTCTTGTTGCTCGGGTGTTAGTATTCGGGTGCTTGTATAAAAAGCTCCAAGATATATTCCTGTACCAATAAGTCCTATGGTGAAATAATTTTTTACAATTTTGTTGTATTCTTTCATGGCACTTCCCTTCTTATTTGTTACATATTTTGAAACTTTTTTATGTATTGCTGATTATTTGTTTAGTTATTTCACGATAGTTCCTGTTTCCATAATGGCGATATCTTGAGGAATATTATTGCTAAAATTTGCTTTAACATTAATTCCTGCGTATTTGCTGTGACTTATTGCTCCTCCGCCTAAGTCTTTACTTGCTTTGTTGTTGTTAAAACGAGAGTTTTTTATGATTACATTTTGTGAAGTGTATATTCGAGGTTGTTTTGTTCCTGCGAGGTATCGTTGCATGTATGCTTCTGCTCCTGTACCCTTATTTTCTCCTATTCCTCGAGCTTCGTTAAATTGAATGGACATCGCTCCGCCTATTTGTGCATTATTATCTTCAAATGTGCATCCTGTAAATAATGCTCCTGTGTTGCCAAACATGAGGATAGCTCCGCCTGCATAATTTGCCTTGTTGTTGTTAAACTTGCAGTTCTCAAAATTAAACTCATCGGAAAGTTTACGTCCTGAACTTGTTCTGTGCACATAATCTACAAAGAAAACACCCCCGTTGTTTGCTTTATTATTTGAAAATGTTGAGTTTGAAAATTTTGCAGTTCCTAGTTGCACATAAAGCACGCCTCCATTGGCTTTATTGCCGTTATGATTGAATTCCGATTTATTTACCTGTATTGTTCCTTCTTTTAGAATCATTGCTTGTTGTCGGCTTCCTTCTATTTTACAGTCGTCTAATGCGAGGTAACCTCGTTGGATATATATTGCTGTAAGCGCATCAGTAATCATTGTATGGATAAATTGTTGTTGTGCTTGGCCGCTTTTTTGTTTTATTCCATATCTTTCTTCTGCTACTTGCGCTCTAAAATGTTTAATATCGTGGATGTGCGCTTCATTAACTGTAATTCCTCGCCAAAGGTTTTCTTCAGGTTCAAGATGAATCTTTTCTTCGCTTGTTCCCTTTGCCTGGATATATCCTCTTATGTCGATTCCTGCGGTTCTCGCAAAATAAAGATGTGTTCCTGGCTCAATTATTAATGTGCCTTGATCGGAGACTGTGATTGTTTTGTTTACTCGGTAATGTCCTGCAGAAATTATTTCTGTTCCTGAAATAGAGTATCGTTCAGTTGGCAAGTCTACTTTGTTGATTTTTTCTTCGATTGTTTGTTGATTGTTTCGAGAACTTGTTTCTTGATTATTTGCTGTATTGGTTCTTACTCTGTTAGTATTTCTTTCTACTGGTTTGGTTTGAACCCCTTCGATTTTTTCTAATGGGAATTGAAGGAGTGTTTTTTCTTTAGCAAGAACATTTTTTTTAGTCATTGGTTTGTAACCTTCAAGTCGAGCTGTTACACTGTCTATTCTCCTATTGTTTGTTGAAGATTCCCAAGAAATATCAAAGATTCCGTACTTTGCATCTTTTTGATCAATAATCTTTCCGTCATCCCAAATAACGATTTTTGCATTATCTCTTGTTGATCCTGCGATTGATAAATTGTATATTTTTGATTCTGGTTGTGTTTTTATTTCTTGTTTTTTTGTTTTGGCTATTTTTGTTGATTTCGAGCTTGTTTTTGTTGTTGTAGTATTTGTAGTTTTTTGTTTTGTTGATTTTTCGTTTTTATTATTTGTTATTGTTTCCCTTGGCGTGTTTGTTTTTTTATTTTCTTTTGCTGGTTCTGTTGTTATTTGTTCGTTTTGTTGTTTTAAACTATTATTTGATTGCCTTATTGTTTGATCGTTTTGTGGTGTTGTTCTAGTGTTGTTTTCTGGAACTTCGTATTTTTTCTTTACTTTGCCAAAAACATTTCTTCTTTCCTCTTCTTTCTCAATTTGATTAGTGAGATTGGCAATTTCATTTCGATAACTATTGTTTCTTTCTTTGGCGATGTTTGCTCTGCCTTCTTCAAATGTAACATCTTTTTTGAGTTGTTCTATTTGTTGTTCTTTTCGATTTATTTTATACTCAAGTGTTCTTGGTGGTAGTTGATTAATATATCTTGTTCCTAAAATAATCATTCCAGCAAGTACTGTTGTTATTCCTAGATTCTTTATTCCAAGATTGATTAATTGTTTTTTTTCTATTTGTTTTTCCCTTTCTCTAACTAGGTTAATTCGTCTAGTTGCTTCGTTCTTGACAAGTTCTGCAAGGTCTGGTTTCATAGTGGTTCACCATTGATAGTATTTGGATAGTTTGTTGAATATTTATTGCATGGTTTTCTTTGTTGTGAGAGGAATAATAAAATTAATTTCAGCACCTTTGATAAATTTTTTTTCTGGCAAATTATATTCTTCTATGCTGCCATGTGTATTAATGTCTTGTATTCTTCCAATAAGATTAATTGTTAGTCGACCATCATTTTTTGTTCTCAATGCTATACCGAATTGTGGCGACCAGCCCGTATAATCAACACGCATTTCTTCTTTTGCAGAAGTATAATTTTTAATGGAACCATATGTAGTGTTCTCGCAGTCCGAAAAATCTGCTTTCAAAATTGCTGTATAGTCTTGTTTTCCTAAACCTAAAATAAATCCCATTCGTGCCTGTTTGTTAAGATAAAATGTGAGTCCTGCTTCATATGCAGGCGTTGCTTCTGAGTTCCATACAAGCTCTGTTAATCCATTAAATTTTACGTTATCTTCTTCAGGTAAGTCTAGCGTATAAGTTCCCCACGCACGCAAGCTTCTATCTTCGAATTGAAGTGGCAAGCCCACTCCTACGTGAAACCATCTGTAATTTAGTTGAAAATTAAGATTTGGAATGTCTACTACAATATCTTCATTTTCTTCGTTGCTGTATGGCTGGTCAGGAACATCAATAACCGTTTGTCCAATATTCTCGATACCTACGCCAACACCCCAATGCATATATTGTTCTATTTTAAGGTTAATATCTTCTGAAACTGCTTGAAAATCCCTACTATTTATTTTTTTGTTTGATGCGCATCCTGTGCTCAGAAGCAAACTTGCTCCTGCGATAATACTTACTAATGTAGTTGCTTTCATTTTTTATTGTACTTTTCGTAATTCTTTTTCTAAATTATTTTTTTGTCTACGAAGGTTAGTATTTTTATTCTGTTCTAAACTGTATGTTTTTTCTAATTTGTTTACTTCCGTTTCAAGTTGATTAATTCGTTTATCATATTTTGCAAATTCAAATTTATTTTCTTCGGTTGGCAATCTAGTACTAACTGCTTTTACACCCATATAGCTTGCAATTACTACTCCTCCCCAAAGAAGATACTTTCCAACAAATTTGTTAATTTTATTTCGTTCTTCTTTTTCCCAAGGTGATAATTTATTGTTATTAGGGTTATAGTTTGCTTGTATCATTTTAATCATTTTTTATTTTTTTGTTTGATGCGCATCGTGTTGTTAACATGTTTGCTAAAGTGATAACTACTCTTGTTTTGATTATATGTGTGAGTTTCATTTTTCTATAAAATTATTTGGTTTGTTATTGGAGAATGGTTGTCTAAAGGAGTCTAACGAAGGGCCAATTTTAACAAAATAGCCTCCCCCTCCAGAAACTGTTGCGATATTGTTATGGATGTTACTAGTTCTAAAATCATAAGCGCCCTTTTCTCCATAAACTCCTGCACCGTATTGCGCTTGACAATGACTTATTTCAGTATTAGTTATTTTTGTCCCAATATCTATCAAACAAATACCTCCTCCTTTTGTTGTAGCGACACCTTGAGTAACTTCACTAGTAGTAATGACTATATATGGTTTTTCTGCATATGCTTTTTTACCTTCTTTTATATCTCTTATTTTAGTACTTTCAACGTAAATATTTCCTCCTTTTTTTGCCGAACCTTTGGTGATTGTAGAATTTGTTATGATGTATGGCGAATCGTAGATGTAAAGGTTTCCTCCATAAAACCCTGCCTTTCCTCTAACTAATTTACTGGTAGTAAGTTCAACGTCAGATCGATATGCTGCAATACTTCCACCACTACCCGCTGTTTGCGCATTATTAACAGTAAGGTTATCAAAGTAAATTTCTGTGTTTCGTAATGTAAATGCTCCTCCATCGTCGGTATCGTAATCTATAATATCTGAAAGAACTAAGTAGCTAACTTTATTTTTTTCTGAATTAATAAGTTCGATTCCTTCTCCGCCAATAATACCTACAGGGTTTTCTTGTGTGCCTTTAACATGAAGTGATCCTCCAGTGGCGTTAATTCCAAATCCTGGCGACTTTTGAATAATGACTCCTTTCTCAATGATAAGTGTTTTTCCTGAAGGGATATTAATTGACTGAATTTGTTCATACACGCCTGATTCAAGAATTAACTTATTTCCTCTTTCTTTTAAGGGAGCGGCTGTTAATTTCCGTGTTCTTTTTTTATCGCCGCTTTCTATTGGCATGTTTATTTCTTGTTCTAGTCGGGGTTTTGTTTGAATTATTTTATTTTCTTTTTCTGAAGAAATTTTTTCTAAAATGAAGTTCTGAGTAGTCTGTTCATTTACTTGCAAGTCGATTATTTTCATTCGTTTATATCCTTCTAATGCTCCTATTATGCTATCTATAACTATAGATTTAGAATTGCCAGTCCATGAAAAGGTATAGGTAGTTCCATAGTCTTTTGGTTTTAATTCCTTTTTATTATGCCAAGCCGTAATATTTGCACCTTTTGTTTTTTTTCCATTAAGAACTAAGGGGTATTTGGCTTGAGGCGTTATTGGAATTTCTTTTCGAGATTCGGGAATTTTTTTTAGTTGTAAATTATAACTAACTTTTTCTCCTATTGAGACATTTGTTGCTTTTGCTCGTTTGTATCCATCAAGAAATGCGATGATGCTGTCTGCGAGAAATGTTTTATTTTTATCTTCCCAAGTAATATTAATTTTTCCACTATTATTTATTATTCCGGTTTTAGCTTTTCCATTTTTATAAATTTGAACAGTTGTGTGCGGTATTCCTTTTCCTGAAAAATTATGTGTGCGAATTTTATTTTTTTCAACAATTATTTGATTTTGAAGTTCTTTATTAGTTTCTTCAAAAGTAGCATTCTCTTCTTGAAGTTTTTGAGTGCTTAGCACATAAGAGGCGCTATCTTTTTCTAACTCAATGATTTTATTTTCGTATTTTTTTATTTTATGTTTAAATTCTCGAGGAGGAACAGTATTAACTAACTTATTGCCTATCATTAAACCACCAAAGAGGAGTGCTGTTGTTCCTAAGAACTTAGCGCTGCCAAAGAATTTTTGTCTGTTTTTCTCCCAAGCTTTTTGCCTGTCGCGCCGTCGCTCCCATTGCTCGTGTATTTTAAGTCGTCTATTGGCTTCTTGCCTTACTAATTCTCCTAGGTCTTGCGGCATTTTTCTTTACTATAATTGTTTAATTTTATTGATGAGTTGTCTTGTTTCTAAAATATATTTATCATCTAACTTTTCAATGTCCTGAAGAGAATACATTTTTTCTTCTTTATTTAAGCCAAGTATCATTGCTTTTGAAAAGATTTCCCACATTGGCTTAGCAATTTTCTTATTTTCTAAATCTTTATTTTTTTGTAGGTAAGCTCTCATCTTTTCAAACTCGCTAAAGACAATTTGCTCTTTGATATCTTCAACTTCTTTTAAATGTTCTTTACTTTGTTGTAGAGGACTAACATGCTCGTTTGCATACCAAGAATAAACATTCTTGTATGTTGATCGAACAGCTTCAGCATTTTCTATCGTTAGCGATCCTTCAAGCCCGCTTGATTTTTGAGTCACTCTTTCTTTTAAGTCCTTGAAATCTTGAACGCTTTTTAGAAATGCTTGATAATCTTTATGACTTAGTTTTTGTTCAAGAAGTGAGTCTTCTCCTTTTTCAAGGAACCCTCTTGTCTCTTCAGTTGTTCTGAATCTGAAATCAGTGTATGTTTTTCTTTCAGGCAAGAGTTCTCCTTCAAGAACGTATCCCATTGTTCTTTGCATGAAATGACGATGAACTTCATTAGGAATTTGGTTAATCATTCCAAGAAGGCATTCTACTTGTTTATTTTTATCGGCAATTTCTTTTTCTTGGAAAATCACATTAGGTGTTGTTTCGTAGTATGCTTCGAAAAGTGTTGTTCCTACCGCATACCAGTCTGTAAGTATGGATAGAGGGTCATGAAGTTTGTCTTCTAATTGCCAGTCTGCATAGTCTTTTGTTCTTCCACTTGATGAGTGGCTACCTTCAACACGAAGTTTTGGATCAAATCGTTTACTTCCTAATGGTTTAAAACTCTCTGGATCGACTATCATCCACTCGTCATCTGAGAAAAAAACCAAATTAGTTGGCTTAAAATCACACACTATTGATTTATTTTGATGGAGTAATTGCATTCCTCTTGTTGATTGTTGAATTGCATGAAATGTTGTATTTGCACGTTCTTGCTGATTGCTTGTATGTTGAAAGTAATCTTGTAGATTATGATGACCTCGTTCTGTTACAATTCCATAAAGACCATTTAAGAAAAGAGGCTCATCGCGAACAATTCTAAACAAAATTTCATTTGCTAGAGGATTAACTTCGGTTAGAGCCTTTCTAAGCTGAACAACTCTTGTTATTTGCTGTTTGTTTGTTTCCGGCTCAGTAGGAAAAGGAATTTTTATGAACACAGAATTTCCTTTTGTATCTCTTGCATTAAATGTTATTCTTGTTTTTTTTGTGTCTCTTTCTACGCCTGTTTGTCTGTCGTACTCTAGTTCATATAATTTTGAATTCTCAAGAGCATCTATTAGTGTTTTTTCTTTTTTAAGAAGTACTTTATCTATATATTTTTTTTTGTTTGTCGAGCTATTATTTTCTTTTGTCATATGTATTACCTACTTGATATATTACGAAAGAAGCATTATCTCCTAAGTATTGTTGGAGTGTATGTTTTTTTCCTTTTTTTTGAAGTTCAATAAGTCTTCCTACAGGATTATTAACTCGTTCGATAATCTTTTTACTAACGTCAACTATTCTATTATTAGTAAAAATGTCAAGAATATCATCTGTTATTAATGGGTTAGTAACTCCATCAGTACAAGAAAATATGATATCTCCAGGTTGAAGTTTATATATGTTAAATTCGAATTTGTTTTCGGATAGTTTGCTGTCTCTGCCTAAGTAACTTGTAACAAATCCTGTTGTGTTTTCTTTATTACTATTATGTTCTTGTGCTAGTTTTTGAATTGAACCATGCATAGACCAGTTTACATAATTTTTTTCATTTGGTCTGATGATAAATGTCGCACTATCGCCTATGTGTGCATAATATAATCGGTTCTTGTAGATATGCAGTGCCTCAAGTGTAGTTCCTGTATTTTTGAACTGTTCAGTTTTATGGGAAAGCTCCGCGATAAGTTCATTTGTTTTTTCTAAACTTACTTTGAACCAATAGGTAATTTCGCCTTCTGAAATAATTTTCTCTTTAATCATATAATTATTTGATTCGATATGTTTTCTCATCTCTTCAACAGCTAATTGGCTTGCATAATCTCCTCGGAGATGTTTTTCTCCACCAAGTCCGTCTGCAACTAAAATTATTCCTTGTTCTAGGTCATAATAAGTTCTATCTTGTTGTTCAGATCGTTTGTTTTGAAATTCTGTTTTTGTAATAAACTCTAAATAATTCATTTTTCAAAAAACCCTCCAAAATCTAAGAACTGTGCTCCTGAAACTAAATTCACTGTTTTTAATTGTCCTAAATCGTTATGGCTTGTTGCAAAGATATTATCTTGATGAAATGTTATAAGAACATTTTTTCTTGGTGCATATATTTTCCAAGGATCTTCTAACTGGCTTTCTCTGATAAATCGTTCCTTACTTTCTTTAGAGACTGCTTCCTCTTTGCTTCTAAATTCTTGGATAACTATGCCTTCTTCGTTTGATGTTGCTAATTGCAAATATTTTTTCTCAGATGCAATAGTTCCAAGATAATTTGTAGTTGGATAAGAAGTTATCAAACCTTTTTCCAAATCAATAATGTTGGCCCTGTTTTCAGACATCGTTAAAAGAATATTTCTATCACTAAGCAGTTCATACTCCCGTCCTTTGTTATTTGGAGCAATTTTTTTCCATTTATTCGTGTATTGATAAACATTCTCCTCTCCAATAAGCAATAATCCTTCTTTATATTTTTGAAATCCATATATTTGTTCAGGCAAACTCGTGGTTTCTCTTATTTTTCCTTTTTGATCTATTCGTTCAAGAAACTGGCCATCGGGTGTTGAGACTATTGCAACAGTTTGATTTTTTTGAATGATAAATTCTTCTATAATTGAGTCCATTGGCTTTTCACATTGCCAGATAATTTGTCCTTCTAAACCATTGTTTTTTTCAAATTCAACCAGTCCTAGTGTGCAAAAAAGATTGTTTTTTCCTTGAGTTGCGATAGTTGCATAAATATGTTCTTTGTAATGGTTAATTTTTGTAATTGGTGATTTTCTGAGGAATTCTTTTTCTTCTTCGTAAGAAAGATTCTTGTTTCTCACTTGATATGGCTTGGAATTGAAGGGTTCAATTGAACCTGCGAATTCGTAATAAGTAAATCCTGTTTTATTGTTTGATTTTTTCAGAGCAAATGTGGTGTATAAACCTTCCTCAAGAACTTTTTTCATGTTTTTATTTTGAAGATGTTTTATGGTTGCTTCATCAACTTCTTTTATGTTGAGCTTTTTTCGCTTACCAAACTTCTCTGCTAATTCTTCATCGGTTGCTCGCGGGGTTTGACATGCTATTATTATTTTATCATGCTTGCTTCGTTTTCTATTAACTTCTTTAGTCGTTTCTTCAATGATTGTTTGAAGTGTTTTTGGCATTATTGAATTTTTTCTTTGATTTGGTGTTGTATGCTTGGAATCTACAATTGTTGCATCTATAAGTCGTTTGTCTTCTTCGGAGAGCTTTCTGATTACTTCTTCATCTCGTTGGGGAAAACCATTTTCAAATGTAACTGGTAAGTTTTTGAAATAGTATTTATCTCCTACTAGTTCAGGGATGCCTGTAATTGTTTTTTCTCCATTAATTACTGTTTGAGTAAATCTAAAAATTCCTGCACCTGTTGTTTCAATGGTTGCACCTTGTTGCCATTCAAACCCTTTTGCTTTTAAGTACGCTTCTAATAATTCAAAGTCTTCTTTTGCATATTTACTTACTTGTTCTCTAACAGCTCCTTCAAATCGAGGATCTCTTGCAATGTATTCGTTAAATGTTTTAAAATTTCTTTCTGTTGTGTTTTTGTTTATGGTGTAGCCAGTCCAAATTTTGGAGTGTTCTAAAAAGGGTATTATTTGATCATGAAATCCTGCCATAACTATTTCAAATCCTGTAAATCCAGAAATTTCTTCTCTTATTTCATTATAGATTATTGATTCTGCTCGAAGAAGATCAAGTGGAACATTTGCAGTTATTTGTCTTGGGTCAATATCTAGAATTTGTGTTGCATAAGCTGCTAAGACTTCTGGCAGATTGGAAACAAAATTGATGATTCCTGTAAAATCTGCTTTGACTTTACCTTTGAGTTTTTCTACTAAACTAATATTTTCTGCGGATAACTTGCTTCTATCATACTCATTAGATGGATTTTTATCTAGTGTAAAAAAGACTAAATCAGTTTTATTGCCTTGAAGTAGTTCTTCTAAATATTCAAAACTTCTTGGTTTGATCTTAATTTCATTGTTATCTATCCTTGTATGTATCTTGCCATCTCTAATTGCTTTTTCTCGTTTCTGTACACTTCCTTCTTGAACTCTTCCGACGATATAAATATGGTCGATATCAAATATGAATTTATTGGCATTATTTGCAATAAGATTTATGGCGTTTTGAGTAACGCCACCATCACCAATAAAAAGAATATTATATTTTTTTGGATTGAGATGATCCCAACCGCGTAGTGCTGCTTCAACTTGTTGTCGTTGTTGTCTGGCCATTAGTTGGTTTGCATCAAATACAGCTGTCATACGTTCTTCCCCGTGTACTACTTTACAGTAGAGGGTGGCAGCAATATTTATATATCTTTGCTGAATTATATAGTTTAAACAGGGTTATTTATAAATGAACGAAGATATTTTGGTCGATATTGGTCTGAGTCGCAGCGAAGCAAAAATCTACTTAGCACTCCTTCACGACGGTGTTTCAACGGTTACAAAAGTAGCAGATACAACTAAACTTCACCGTGCAAACATTTATGATGCTCTTAAAAAACTTGTTGCTCGTGGCCTTGCAACGTATATGCAAAAAGAAAAAGTTTCTTACTATGAAGCTGTTGAGCCAAGCGCTTTGATGAATATTCTAAAGGCAAAAGAAAATCAACTTACTGCCATTCTTCCGCAATTAGAACTTTCAAGACGATTAGTAGAAGATACGAGCGAGTCTTACGTGGCTGAAGGTCTCCAAGGTTTGTTTAATGCCATGCGTGGCTTTCTAAAGTACAACGATGATATTCGAGTCTATGGTATTCCTAATACAGTTCCTGAACTGGTAAGAACAAAAATTCCTCATTTTCACAAAGATAGAATACAGCAAGGTGTAAAGATGCTCCATATTTACAATCATGATGCGACTGATCGAATTAAATTCTTAAATAAAATGAAATTAACCCAAGCAAGATTTCTGCCTGAGTCTTTTGATTCGCAAGTTTCAACTTGGGTCTGTGGTGATGAGATAATGATTACGCTTTGGGAAAAACCTCTAGTCTGCATCGTTGTAAAAAATAAACAAGTCGCGCAGAGCTACAAAAAATATTTCGCACTTCTCTGGGAAGCTGCAAAAAAGTAACGCTAAGCAATATCTTGAAAATTTCTAAGAACTAAGTGTTTGAAGCGTCTTGTATGTCTCTTTAGCTGTTTTTACGGGGAAGTCTGGTTCTGGCTTCTCTGCTGCAAGATACATGCCTTCTGCAATTGACTTTAAATATGTTTTATCTTCTGTACTCATCTGAAGCACAGCTTTTGTCGCTGTTAAATTAGTAAGATATTTGTTAAATCGTTCGAATCGTTTCGGCCAAGCGTCTTGCTCAACAAGTGAGCTTCTAAGTGGAAAGTATTGGAAGTTTTGTGGATAGCCAATGGAGAACAGGTGCATGGACAGTGAATATTGAGGTGTTTTTTCTTCAGGCTCTAGAGCGGAAACTGGTTGCTTTGTTTCTTCTTGTTTTACTTCATAAGGTGTAATTGTTTCTGCTGGTTGCGTCTGTTGTTTAATTCGTTGTTGTGCTCGTTTTGCTACTTGATATTCTTTTGGGTGTTTTCGTGCATCTTTAAGTAGTTCGTGTAAGTCTTTAAGCTCTGCAACACCTTCAACATAGCCAATGGCCTTTGCGTTAGTAATGAGATCTTTTTTCCACCATTGTTTAATTTCATGTTGGAGTTCTTTGATATCTTTTTGACCTTTCTTTGAAAGTAAATCAGTGTATTCATATTCTTCTTTGATGCGCGCTATATTGCCTTTAATCTTGTTAATTTCATTACGGGTGGTGCTGTATTCTGTAATGGTCTGTTTATTCATGTAAGGGATTTCATCATCAATTTTTCTTCGCTGTGCAAGACGATGTAGGCCTACAACCACTTCGTGTATAGAATCAACTTGTTCTCGTTTTTTTTGAACAATTGATTCGTTTTTTCCATTTTTGAGATTTGTATAGAAAAAGTCAAAGTCCAGATAATTTTTTATCTCGGCACCAAGAATGAAATTATCATATGCATCTCCTAGCTTTATGACTCTGATAAAATGTCCGTGAAGCTCGAATAAATCAACTTTATCAGCAATATTTTTTTCTGCAGCTTCTATAGGTTCAAGGATTTTCTCTAATGCTGGAATGGATGGTTTAGTGATGGGTAGGCTATTTATTTTTTTAAGAAGAGGTTTACTTTGAAATGAAGCGATTTGGTTAATGGCTTGTGAACTAGCATCTAAGTCTTTGTAACCCATTATTTTAGTAGAAGAGGGTTTCTCGGGCTCAAGTCTTTTTAACTCGCCTTGCTCGTATCTTTTCCAAATTTCAGGAAATCGTATCATTTTTATTTAACTCGACGTTGCTTGTAAGTGTGAAAAGTTCACCAGTTTTATAATTCTTTGTGTATATGCTACTTTGGTTGAGTTGTCGTAACTCCCAGTTCTTTAAAAGAGTAGGATTTCTTTCTATTATTGTGTGTAAGGCTTCATTGTTATACAAATTTTCTCTTCCTTGCTCAAAACAGTCTTTCCAATCAGGAGCTGTAAATTCTTGTTTTGCTTCATCTTCTTGTGCTAAGTCATCAAGTGTTTTCATAAACTCGTTATAGTAGAGTGCATGAATGTACTGATGATCTTGGACTTGCGCGAGCAAATAATCTTGCCCATTAATATTGAAATGTTCTCTTTCTTGGTAATGGAAACGCGTGCAGGCGTCAACCAAGTGGTAGTAATGGTCGATATATCCGACCGATTTCTGTGTTTTTGGAATAAATGCTTGGAGGTATTCTGCGAATGGGTCAATCACCTGCACGGAAAAGTTACGAAGAGTGTGAAGATGATTGCTCAGACGTTGTGCTAAGTCTTTGCTTGTACCATTAGTTTTGAGTTGTAATCGAGCATTCGCTTTATAATTATGAATTGCTTCAAAATGTTCTGGTGATGAATCAGTAACTAGTCGCATAATTCTTCTGGAAAGTTCTGTATCTTTCTTAAACGAATTTTCTTTTGCAAGCGTGTAGATAATAATTTTATCTTTTGTAATAATAAATTCATCACTGCCTTCTAAATTTTTTGAAGTAACGAGTCGTTTTGCATCTCGACCTTCGGTAATATTTTTAATAAGCTCTAGAGCTGGTGCTGTTTTGTCTTGTAATGCTTTTTGTAATTCTGGAAAATAGAGTATTTTTGCTTCATTAATTCTGCCTTCATCGTGAAAGATTGCTTGCTTTGAAGCAAGTTCTGCTCGATAAATTTCTTCTTCAGGAATAAGGTCGATAATTTTATCTGTAAGAAATGTTTTTCCTGAACCACTATACCCTTCAACTCCCAAATGAATATTATGAGATAGTGCAAGGTATGCAGTAACTACTAATGCTTCTTCACCAACAATACCTTTGTTTTGTGCATATTTGACAATATCGTGTAGTTCTGGAGTTTTTAAATCTGAAAACCGTAAGGATTCTTCTTTATGTTCTGGAGTTGTTGTTATTGATGCTTCAGGAATATGCTCTCCTTTAGTAATAAGACTATCGATACTAACTGTTGAGGTCGGGATACTATTTTTTGGTGTCTGTTTGAATCTTGTTTTGATTGCATCGTCTACTGCTGGTACAGAACTTGTTGTTCTTATGACCTTATAATTTTGTTTTGATTTTTCTTCTTTCTTCTCTTTTCCATGCAAGAAATCCCATATTTCTTTTGCTTCTTTACTGCGAAGCATTTCCCGAGGGAGCATTATGCACTACCTCTAAATTGTTGATTGAGTTTATTTAATTTTTCGTCTAATTCTTTGGCTCGATGTATTAATGAATACATTTGTTCTTGGCCTACTTTTTGTGTGTCTTTTTTGATGATATCTATTACTTGATTTCCATCAGAATTAAAGTACACATCGTCTTCAATGAATTCATTATCTTTGTATACTTCACCTTTAACAAGTTCAGCAACTCCTGAAAGCGCTCTTGCACTAACTTTATCACTTCTTCTTCCTATTTCGTTCCAGTCAGTGATGTTGATATATTGTTCAACTTCGTGCTTTTTCAAATACTGTTTAATAAGTTTTATTCGTTCTTTTGCTGTTTCAGGTCCATTACAAAAATGAACGCCTCCTATTCTCGCATATCTATCCATTATTGCAGGGTCGATATTTTTTCCTCTGTTAGTTGTTGTTAAGATGAGGTAATTTCCTGCATTTGGATATATTGCAGGGTTATCGATTTGTAAAAACGTATTTATTGTTTTAATGATGTTTTGATCAATTGTTTCATTTCGGGAAGGGAAATATTTATCTGCCTCATCAAGGAATACTATTCGTATTTTATCTGGTTGGGTGATATAATTAAGTTGATGCTCAAGAATTTGTGTTTCTCCTGATTTCCATGCAGTATCAAAATCAAATTTTACAATTTCAACTTCTTTATTATATTTTTTTGCGATGCCAAGAGCATAATGAACTGCTGCTTGTCCTATCATTGACTTGCCGCTTCCAGGCATACCTGTAAGCATGATGAGTTGATTAAGTCCTCGTATTTTTTGCTCCGGATTAAAACCAAGCTTCGAGTCGTAAGTTAATAGTTTTCGGACATTCTTAAAGACATGTTCAATTGCATCCTTATTGCCGATAATTTGTTCAAAAAGAACTGGTTCGCTTAGATTAATGTTTTTTGTTAAACTAATTGGATCGTACACTATTTTGCTTTTTTCTTTGATGGCTAATGGTTTTTCGTCTGTCGTTGGATTAATTGTTGTAGTGCTGTTTCCGATACCTTCAACGGCAAAGAAATCGCTGATAACAGCATAGTTTTGCAAATCTTTTTTTAATGCTTGTTTTCGAAGAACTTTTTTTAATGCTTCATCGCGAACACTTGCTAAATAATTTGCCGCAATGATTGCTGAATTACCCAGACTGCTTTCTTCGAAGGCTCGAGTCATACCTTCCATAACATCGCTGATGAGGTTATAATTTCCTTGGTTAAATGATACTTCAGGTCTTTTAAAACTTTTACTGATTTCAATATCTTCATCTTTTGCTATGTATTGTAATACGCCTTCAGCCGCAACAAATGTTAAGTAACTTCGTTTAAATTCATCGGGAGCACTAGTAAATGGTTTTCTTTTGGCAACTTTACTTTCAAGAGAAGTATATGTTCCTGCGAATAGTAAACCTGCATCATCTACAAGAGTTTTAGCTTCATTTCCTTTTTCAATATCAAAACTAAATTTACTTCTTGCAGCTTCTTTGAGGATATGAAGCTGATCGCGATAAGTTATTTTAGCAATATTCATATCGTTAACAAGAAGATCTCTCTCCAATAGTAGTTCCAGAGTCATATTTATTCACCTATTAAAAAAATAAAAAATTGTTTAATTTCTATACTTATCTTTGGTTTTTTTGATAAGTTCCACTCGATATTTGCTATCTTCTAGTTTTGCCTTATCGTGCATGCCTTTTACAGATCCGCTGAAACTTTTTCCATTAATACCATTTGAAGTTGGAAATGCTCTTTTGTTCTTTGCTTGTTCGTGCTGTAAAACAGTTGTATAGCCTTTTAGGCCATTAGTAACTTTTCCAATACTCTGAATAACGTTTCCGTATTCAATAATGCCATCTGTTTTAATATAAAGGTCTAAGAATCTTCGTTTAGATTTTTCTTCCATCAGTTTTCTTTGTGCTTGAGAAAGATTATTTTTTTCATTCAAAAACTTAGTATCTGCAATTTCATATTCCATATCTTTTGCTTCTTTTAGAACAGAATAGTCTTCAATTTTGCCAATAACTTCTTCTTGTTTTTGAACAACTTCATCTTTCACATCTTCAAGTTCGCTGATAAGTGCGAGATTTCCAGGTGTAGTTAAAGACGTTCTTAGTTCTTCAATTTTATTATCTATTTCTTCTTCTTTAGCACTATATTGTAATAGTGCAACTTCCATATCTTGAATTTTACGCTCATATATTTTTGCTTCTCTTTTTGCTTCCAGAGCTTGATATCGAGTACCTTTTGATTCTTGAGGAGTACTTTCTTTCATGGAAACAAAATCATCAATAGTTCTTGTTGGCTGAAATTCAATTTCGCCTTCAAATTTACCAACAACTTGCTCAAGTTCTCGTTCAGCTTTATCGATGTTTTTATCGACTGTTTTAAGATGTTTAACAGACCGTTCTTTGTACATGCTTCTACCTGTGTTCATGTATATTGCATCATTTATTTTCTCTTGAATTCCTGAAACTTCTTTGCCGGTTAAAGCGGTGTAAACAGCCTTATCGTAGAATAATTGTTGATCTTTTGGATTTCCTTGTAGAGTTCTTGCCTGCTTTTCGATATCTCTCATTTTCTCATCGAATTTTTTTTGCTCTTCTAAGATTCGATCTGCTTCTTTTGTGCTGACTGTTTCTTGCTTGCCAGATTTTTGTTTTTGAGTTTCTTGACTATCTTCTAAAATACTCATCTTACTTACCTCCTTGGTAAACGTCCATGAATGATTTCTTTAATGAATCAGCACTCACTGTTCCTTTTGTAATTTCTTGACTTCCAAGAACGAATGCTCCTTCAAAGTTATGTGTTGCATTGCCCATGTATGTTTCTCCTTCTGTTCTGGTGAGTACATATTCTTTTTTAGTGTCTCTATCTTTTAAGAAGACGTCATCACCACTTCGCGTGATTTTATAGTCGTTATCCTTTGCTAAACCGGTACCGACAACGATACCTCCTGCAACAAGTGCAGTTCCCGTTAAAACTTTTCCAATTAATCCCATTTTGTTTGCCTCCGTGCAAATGTTCTTATGTAGTGTATTGTTTTATGTATATATCAAAAAGCGCAGTAGCGCTTACTACTTCTTTTCAAACACTCCTTTAACGTTTTCATACGATTCTATTGTTGTTTCTTTGATTTTATCCCAGAAATTCTGTTTTGTAAGTGAATCTCCTGACGTAATCTGGTCTTTTTTCTGTTGATAAAGAGAGTCTGCTTTCTCCCAACCTTCTATTGCTTTTTCTTTGATTTTTTGTTCTGTTGCTGCAGTCCACTTTGGTCCTCGAGCAAGTCGTTCAAAGATATCATCAATTCGTTCACCAAAATCGCCTGCTGTCCAGTTCGAGTTTACTTGCCAGTATTGTCTGGTTGCTTTGTTGCCAAAATACATTTCAACTCTTCCCTGCTCGTTAATCTTGTATGCGATGTCGCCGTTAAGAAAGTCTTGCGGTGTTCCTTCTGCTGCTGGTTTGTTTTTAATTGCTTCATACTGTAGTGCTTCTTCTTTACTTACTGGTCCTAATTCTTTATGTAAGAAATAGCTCGTACTATCATCAGTAAAACTGACTACAGCATCGTTGTTTTGGTCTTTAAGTACTTCTACGTGCCATAATTTATAATTTTCTGGCGTGCTTGGCGAGGCTGCTACATTATGAAATTTGATTGCTTCTGTGAGTTTGGTTACTGGTTGCGTCTTCTCTCCTAAATAGGTGAGTCCTAATGCGCCTAATGTGATGCCCCCTGCCACAAGTAAATTTTTTACTTTTCCCATAGTTGTTACCTCCACATGTTAGGGTGTTGTAGATGTAGTAAACAAAATGAGAGATATAAGAAAGCGCAGTAGTAAAGAAAACAACACCTTTGCAAGTAGTATTGCCTTGAAGTAGAAATAAGTTAAACTAATTTTGTGCAACGTAAGTTGTGCAAAATATTCTTGTTTAACGATTGGCATTTCGAGCAGAGTGAGAATAAATCTTCGCAATACGTTTAAGGAATGTAAATAATATTTTTCTGGCTGACTTGACCGTTTAAGTGAATACTATTTATTGCGCGCTCAACACTGCCATAACTTTTTCCTTGACTTGCAAATATACTCTCGAGCCATTTGTGGTCAATAACGTAGATTCCTTGGTCCAGTGCTGCTCGCACAAATTCTTTGTTAAAATATGTGTTTGTGATGGCAATACTTTGTTGTGCACCAACGAAGGCCTGTCGCTCAAGTATTTCTTGATCAAGTGTAGTGATGTGGGGATTGAGTTGTCCGTTCTTAGTAACTTCCGCTCGAAGCTTTCTTGTAATAGGTCCTCCTTGTGAGCTTTTTGCTTCAACAAGCACGAGTTCTAGTCCTTGAGGCGTTGCTATTTGGTAGGAAATATCTGCTTGGCGATAGACCCATCTTTCCTTATGGTATTCCACGTTATGCATGAGGTTGTAAATGCCAGAAATTCCTTTAAAGGCTTCCAAAACAAGCATTTCAAAGCGATAACCTCGTTCTTGCTTCGCAGTTAATTGGGCCATAAGGGTATCTTTGAGGAATCTTTTTAATAAGGTCTCGTTGTAGCGGCTGCAACGCCATAAAGCTTATAAATGTCTTTTTTGCCCAAATTGTTAGGTGATTATATTATGCCAGTAGAATTTGGTGAATTTAAAGGAAATAAGATGATTAAGCTTGTGAGCGATAAAGATGCAGAAGGCAAATGGCCTTTTAGTTTTGGTAAAAACAAAGCAAAATTAATCGTAGAAAACTACGAAGCAATCAAAAAATTTTCCGAAGAGGAATAATTTTTTGGTGCGCAGAAAATCTTTGATTTTCTTGCGAAATCAAAAAATTCTCAGAAGAAGAGTAAATCTCTTCTCTTTATTATTTTTTTTCATTGTGTTCAAAGTATTAAAAATTCTCTGAAGAAGAGTAAGATTCTTCAGTTTTTATTGTTCTTCTTTCTTCCATAAATTTATATACTTCCTTACTTCGATTCTTTTGTATGAGGTATTTACAATGATGCATGCAACAATGGATTACGTTCCAAATAAGGAAATTGCCGAGGTTCTTGGCGTAGTGCGCGGTAATAGTGTTCGAGCTAAGTGGTTTGGTGCTGACTTTGCAGCAGGCCTAAAAAATATGGTTGGCGGCGAGCTAACAAATTATATGAAGCTGTTAGGTGATGCTCGAGAAAAAGCGCTTGAGCGTATGGATAAGGATGCGGAGGAACTTGGTGCTGACGCTATTATTGCTCTTCGATTCACAACAAGTCAAATTGCGCAAGGTGCTGCCGAGATTATGGTTTTTGGTACTGCCGTGAAATTTAAATAAATGGGTTTTAGGTGATATATTATGGTTGAAAAAAAAGCTACGAAAAAAGTTGCTAAGAAATCTACTAAAAAAGCAACTAAAAAAGCCGCAGTAACAAAAACTGCGAAGCCGAGCATGGCAAAGCAGAAGAATGATTCGCAAATGATTAGTCATGACAAAGCAACAGAAATGTATGCAAAACGAAACAAGGCTTCAGGTCTTGATAAAGAATTGCATCCATTAGCGTTATGGGGTTTTATCTGTGCTGTGGCGCCTTTTGTTGGTTGGGCAATTCCTTTTCTTAATATTTTAATTGTATTCTTTGGTCCGCCAGTTGGCATTATTTTGAGTGCTATTGGTCTAAATAAAGTGAAAAATGATCCAAAAAGATACAAGGGGCGAGGTCTTGCTCTTGCAGGAATTATTGTTGGCGCTGCAGTAATTGTTTTAGGAACAATTGGAATTATTGCTGTAGTTATGTATGTTGCAAGCGCTGATCCTTCTTTGCTTATGATGTGAATTGAATGAGAATTGTTTCTGACTTGTATTCATAATTTTTCTTTTTTTTCTTTATATTTCTAAAGATGATTAGTCTAAAAATTAATTTTTTTTACTCTGTTGCTTCTTTGTATAATTCTGCAACATTATTCCAGTTTACTACGTTCCAAAATGCTTCGATGTACTCTGGTCGTTTATTTTGATACTTCAAGTAATATGCATGTTCCCAGACATCTAAACAAAGAATTGGAGTTAACCCATCTGTTAAAGGACTATCTTGATTCGAAGTTTTACTGATAACCAGTTTTGCAGTTCCCTGACTTCTGTCTACTACTAGCCAGGCCCAGCCACTACCGAATTGTGTTGCTGCTGCATCTTCAAATTGTTTTTTGAATTCTTCAACACTGCCAAAATCCTTTTCGATTGCTGTTTTTAATTCGCCTGTTAGTTCTGCTCCTTTTCCTAAAATGTGCCAGAATAATTTATGATTTACATATCCGCCACCATTGTTTTGCACTGCTCCTTTGACACCTTCAGGAACGCTTGCTAAATCTGCAATAATTTCTTCTGCTGTTTGTTCAAAGAGTTCCGGATGGTTCTCTAGTGCTGCGTTAAATTTATTGGTGTATGCTTGATGATGTTTAGTGTGATGTATTTTCATCGTTTCAGCATCAATGTATGGTTCTAGTGCGTCGTATTCATAATCTAATTCAGGTAATGCAAATGTCATGTTCTTTTCCTCCTTAACTGTAACCATTCATACAAATCCTTTTTGTACGGGTTATTGTTTTAGTCGTTCTTTGTTTGTTGTGCTCGATAATTTTTGATTGCTTCGCGAAGCGCGTTTGTCCCTAGTATCGAGCAGTGCACTTTTACTTCGGGTACTTCGCCGAGTTTTTCAACTACGTCTTTGCTGGTGAGTTTCTCTGCCTCATCAAGCGTCATGCCTTTGGCCATTTCACAGACCATGTCTGTTGAGGAGATTGCTGCAACGCATCCATAGGTCTGGAAGGTAATGTCGGTGATGATATTATCTTGTACTTTGATAAATATTTTCATGATATCGCCGCATTTGAAATTTCCTACTTCACCTATGGCGTCTGCATCTTCCATTTCTCCTGCAAACTGCGGAAATCTAAATCGTTGTATTAATGCGCTATTTTTGTACATATTATTTCTGCCTCCCCACTGGCGATAGTTCTCGTAGTCGTTGAACAATGTTTGGTAGTACTTCAAGGACTTTGTCAATATCTTGTTTTGTAGTGTATTTGCTGAGTGTTAATCGTAATGACCCATTACATTCTTCGTGTGTAAGTCCAATTGCTAAGAGGACGTGGCTGGGGTCAAGACTTTTTGCAGCACATGCCGATCCTGTTGAAGTAAAAATGTGTTCAATATCTAAAAAGCCCCCTATCGCTTCTCCTTCGATACTATGAAATGAAATATTTACATTATTGCATAGTCGTTCATTTCCTTTTGGACCGTTCAGTCTTACATGTGGAATGGTAAGTATTTGTTCAATTAAGTAATCGCGAAGTGTTGTTATTTGTTTGATGTCTGCATGATTTGCGATTTCTACGGCTTTACCAAATCCTACGATTGCAGGTACGTTTTCTGTTCCTGCTCGTTTGCGATTTTCTTGATCGCCACCATGTTGCCATTGTTCAATTCGCGTGCCTTTTCGAATATAGAGTGCACCGACTCCTTTTGGTCCGTGAATTTTATGTGCGTTAATGGTTACTAAATCAAGATGTTGTGCTTTAACGTCAAGGATTGTTTTAGTGTAGCTTTGACAGGCGTCAGTATGGAAATAGACGTTATGTTTTTTGCAGACGGTACCAATTCCTGCGAGGTCTTGAATGGTTCCTATTTCGTTGTTTGCGTGAGCAATAGAGACGAGTATAGTTTTATCGGTGATTGCTTTATCAATTGCTTTAAGACTGACAAATCCTTCATTATCAACTGGAAGGTAGGTGATTTCGAATCCTTGTTTGGAAAGCCACCTGCAACTATCTAGGATGCATTTATGTTCTGTTTTTGTTGTGATGATGTGGTTGCCTTTATCTCTGTTGGTGAACGCGATACTTTTTAATGCAAAATTATTGCTTTCTGTTCCGCCCGAGGTAAAAATAATTTCTTCTGGTTGTGCGTTAATGCTTTGTGCAATAATTGTTCGCGCAGTATCTATTGCGTCTTTTGCACTCATTCCTTTTGAATAAATTGCTGATGGATTACCATATTCTTTTTCTAAATAGGGCATCATTACTGCAACTACAACATCATCTATTTTTGTTGTGCCGCTATTATCTAAATATATTTCTTGCATTCACATCCCTAGTTATTTTTTTGTTTTATTTTTAAAAACGTTAATTACGGCGATAGTTTCGCCTGTATTGTCTTTGACTGGTTCAGAAATGACCTCGACATTGTTGCACAAAAGTTTTTGCTGTATGCCTGTTGCAAATGTTTTTTTTACCGGACAATCAGTGCATTGCTCTCCTTGGTGAGCCATAATCTCGTAACATTTTTTTGTCACGTCTTCTTCATTTTTGTTTGTCCAGATGATTTCGAATTCTTTACTTTGAATATTAATTCGTTCATCTAAGAGTCCGAGCATATTAGTAAGTTCTTTTCGAATGGGTGTATCTGAGGAAACAATTGAGAGGAGTGGCGAGGGCGTAAGTTTCCACATTTTTGATTTACCCACGTCTCGATGCATAACGATGCCTAAATTTTCTAGTGCTGCTAGGTGTTTTGCTGCAGTATGTCTATCTACGCCAACGTCTGCTGCGATGTGGTTAATAGTAATATCTTCTGTTTTATTTTGCAACGTTTTTATGATAGTAACTTGAATTCTGTTCATGTTATATTTAAGCAAATAGGTGTAGTTTATAAAATTTATGATAATGGTTACCATTAAAGGAAAATAAGAAAAATTAAGAATTATTTATTTAGAGAGCTTTTATATCCATTATAACTTCTTTATGGTGGGTTGCAGCTTTTACGTTTTCATAGGTTTTAATAATTTTTTTATTGGTATCAAGAAGATAACTACATCTGCTAATGCCTTTATATGTCTGCCCCATAAATTTCTTTTCGCCGTAGACGTCATACTTGGTGCTAACTGTAAAATCTTTGTCTGAAAGTAAGGTGATGCCTAGCTTATATTTTTCACAAAACGTTGTTTTACTTTTTTCATTGCCACCACTAATACCAATAATACTTACGCCAAGTTTATCAAATTCTGTTTTAAGCTTGTTAAATCCAATTGCTTCAAGTGTACAACCAGGCGTATTATCTTTTGGATAAAAATAGATTAAGGTATATTTTGTCTTTACATATTTTAAACTAATTTTATTGTTATCTTTATCTGGCAAAGAAAATGCTGGAGCTTTTTTTCCAATGGTTAACATAGTTATTCACCTCGAAATAGTTTTGCAAGAAAATAAAAATAAGAAGATAAAAAGCGAAGCGACAGTTCACTGAACGCTTCATGGCAATTATCTGCTTATATTTTTCCAACTAAGTCAATTCCTGGTTTGAGTGTTTTCTCACCAGGTTTCCATTTTGCAGGACATGCTATACCAGGATGTTTTCGAGCATATTCAAGTGCCTGTATTTTTCTAATGAGTTCTTCAGCGTTTCGACCAATGGGTTCATCAGTAATTTCAATTGCTTTAACGATACCGTCAGGATCAATGATAATTGTTGCTCTGTCTGCCAAACCTTCTTTTTCTCTTAAGACATCGTATGCTTTTGCGATTGTGTGGAGTGGATCTCCTGCCATGGGAAATTGAATTTTTCTAATTGCTTCGCTTGCATCATGCCATGCTTTATGTACGAAATGTGTGTCTGTTGAAACAGAGATAACTTCTGTATTAAGTTTTTTAAGTTCTTCATACTGTTCTGCCATATCTTCTAATTCTGTTGGACAAACGAACGTAAAGTCTGCCGGATAAAAAAAGAGAACAACAAATTTTCCTTTCTGCTCAGTAAGAGAGAGTTCTTTGAATTGGTTATCGACATAGACTTGGGCACTAAATGCTGGCGCTTGTTCATTTATTTTTACCATTTTGTGTATACCTTTTTTTGTTTTTATTACACTAGTGAGTAATTTAAGCACTTATAAGTGTTATGTAGGTGTGCAATTTATACTTGCTCTTTTGCACAATTGACTGCTTGTTATATGTTCTTATTAATGGAAGAAACTTTTTTGCTAAAGAAAAATTTTCTTGTATTTATCGCGGTATTAGTGGATGTGATACTTAATTTCGTGCTGGTAGTTTGCATCCTGTAAGTGCGCTTAATCGTTCTAATGTTTGTCCGCCAAGATATTGTTCTCCTTGAATAATCCATGTCGGATAAGCAGTAATTTGTGCGTTTATACATTGTTGTTTTTCTTCTTCACATTCAACATAATTTACATACTTCATTGCATCACCAAATGTTTTCTTTTGGTTACTACAATGTGAACACCAATATGCACCATAAAAAGTTGCATCATTATCTGTTAAACATTGTGCAAACTCATCAAGTGTTGTTGTTTGCATTTTTGTATTTGTTTCTTGAGTTGTTTGGGTGTTTGTTCCATAAAGAATAATTTCTGGTGTGGTCGTGCATGCTGCAAGAAACAGTGTTGCAATAATAATTAAACTGATTGGGTATTTCATATATTCACCTTTTTGTTTATCATGTTGGATTTTTTTTATAAATTTTATGTAGTAGGTGACCTGCTTTAAATGTTAGGGTTATGTCTAGTCATGTTTAGTTGTAGAATACAATTATTTAGAAAACTCGTTTTTGTAATTGTTTAACCATACTATCAATAGAACTTGTTTTGTGGTTTTCTTCAAATACTCCTTCTATTGCATCGCCTACTAGTGAATAAAGAAGATTTCGTAGTCTTCCTTGGTTTTTTTGTAGATATAAGTTCCAATCAGGTTTAAGGTCTGAGAATTGCATAATATAAATGGGTTTTTCTTTCTGAGAAATAAGTTCAAGCGTGTATGGTCGGCCATATTTTTTATCAAATGCTAAATCGACAAATTTTTTTTCTGTTTCATTGTAGTATTGAATAGGAACGCCCACACAATCTCTAGTTGTTTTTTTTGGGAGTGTCGTTGTAAAATAAATTCTCTCGCCCTGTTCTAATGCACTGTATCTTTCGCTTGATTTTGAAAATAGAACGAGTTTTTCTGTAGGAACAGTTTGTTTTTTAAGTTGCTCATAACTTGTAATAATGCTTTTTATTGCTTCTTTGTACTCTTTTGCTGTAATATGATTGTAGAATGTTTTGAATTGTTCCATTTCAAAAACATTGAGATAATGTGTTGGGTGGTTAACGACCTTCATATTTTTAAATGTGCCAAAAATATTATAATAAATTCGTTGATTGCTGCGTTGCATATTTTGTTTTGTTTTTGTTGCGTTATGAGTAATTAGAACATTATCAAATGTTTTGATGACCGGGTAGGGGTAGGTTTCTTCAAAGCTTGTTTTATCGCCGTACATGTAAAAATATGGTCCTTCTTGGTGAATAATTTCCATGCCGAATCGTTTTGCTGCATCTTGCGCCATACTTATCGTTGCACCAATAGCACCGTTAACTTCTTCATAGGTTGCCTTGTACTCTTGTTTGAATCGATATTTTCTTCTGTTGAGTTTTTGTTTTGTGTTAATCATTTGGGCTATTGTTTGTACGATGTTTGTTTCGTCTAGTGGTTTTGGTTGTTCTTGATCTGGAAATAAACTCATTTGTCCTTGAGGTGTTGTTGTTTGTGATTCTTGTTTTGCTACTAAGGCTATTTCTGGATGTAATTCTTTTATGACATCTTTTGGTTCTATATATCCTTTTTTTATTTTTTCTTTTATAGTTGAAGATTTGTTCCATAGTTTCCAGAATTGTTGATTATACCAAGTACCAAATGATGGATATTTTTTCTCGATTTTTTCTTCTTCGCGAAGTGATACTTTACAAAGTTTGTAAATTTCTGCATAATCTGCAATCATCCAGTCAGCAAAGACATTTCCATATCTACTCAATAAATAACTGTCTTCTTTGCTTCTTGCTTTTTCGCTAAATACGATGTTTGCTTCAGGAATGGTTCTTGTAATGATGTTTTGTAATGCATGACCATAACGTAAAAATGCAAGATGAACATTATTGTATAGTCCTGGTTCTGCAATAAAATTTCTTTTCTCATTAAGTATTGTTCTGAAATATTGTTTTGCATCAGCATATTTTTTTCGAGCATCCTTTTGGCTAAAAAAAACCATATCTTTTTCTGTTTTTGTTCGCTGAAGAAAAAAACGTTCGTTAACTTTAAGGAGTGCGCGTTCAGAGTATGCAAGATGCTCAAAAGGTATCTTAAATTCATTTGCAAAAAAAGTAACTCGTTTTAGGTAATTATCGAATGCGTGGCTTCGTTTTATTTGAGGCATAATTTGAACATCATCAATAACGTATGAAGCAATTTTTCTTGCTGCTGCTTGACTTTCTTCTAAGGTGTCTTTAATTGTTTTTCCAGTAAGTGCGAGTGCGTGCTCAATATTTTTTTTATTTTTAATTTTTTTATATCGTTGTGCGATTTGTTCAAGTTCTTCCATTTCATCATAGGTGATGCTTTTGCTAAATGCATCTTGTCCTAACATAACTTTTGCAACAAGGTCAAGTTTTTTGTTAGGAAGAAAATGATATTGTACTTGTGCAAAGCGAAGGAGATCAATAATTGCTCGAGATTTAATGCCGATTCGTTCAAAAAACCTAGTAGATGCTTCATGAACTGGTTCAGAATATCCTTCTTCATCCGGGGTAAAATTTTCATCATGATTGTTGAGTTCCTCTGCTTCTCGAAGTTTAATGAAATCAAATCGTCCATTATAAGCGACAAGAAAATAGGTGTGTTGTGTTCGTAAAGCATCTCGCACGCCTAAAACTAAGTCTGCTTCCGAATTATATTTTATAATATCATTTCCTTTGAATATATCAACACCTAAATTACTTAATGTATGTAGTTCTTCTTTGTATGTTTGTCCATCTGTTTCATAATGTATTTCTACCCAACTAATTTCTGGTTTTTCTTTTCTAAAAAGAGGTATTTCAATATCCAAATATGCCCATGATTGGTTCAAACAGTTGTTGTAGTCAAGTTGTTGTTTGGGTTTGAGTTGCGTTGCATCGTTTAGGATTACTTCAAGTGTTTGGTTTTTTTGTCGTTGCAGAGAAATATGTTCTTGTTGAGCAAGTGTTGTGCGTAATTGCTGTATTTTTTCAAAGTCTTGTAGAATATCTGTTGAAAGATGTTTTGTTAATTTATATTCTTGGCTATTTTTATCTAGTACATTTTGTTCTTGTGACGCTTGATGTAATGAGTTAATAATTCTTGTTTGTTGTCCTTTCTTTTTATCAGGCAATTGCATTCTTATTTTTTGCTCAAGTAAGCGAACTTGTTGATTATGTGTTTTAGCAAGTGTAATTGTTTCTGCAATTGATTTTGGCATAGTTACTATTGTTGATTCATTTCCAAATCGTGCCCGTGCAGTCTGGGTGTAGTTTTTGGTGCTAAATATTGTTTTGCCAAATTCTTCTCGCAGTTGTTTTCCTAGCGATGGTGGTCCGGTAACTTGTATAATATTAAATGGGTTCTTATTTTTACTTCGGGGAAAGGTGTTTACTTTTACATCTGCAAAACAAGGATTTGTTGCAAGAACCTGTTGCACACGCTTAAATGTTTCTGGCTGTAAGTCTCTGCTTACAAATATGTGTTTGTCTAATGGGGCGTGCACTTGGCCAGTATCGCGAAAATACAGTACAGCTCTATCTTTTTGAATGTCTGCTCGTATATCGGTTAGGAGTCTTTCAAGCATAGTAATGGTCTAATTTAAGCCAACCATATAAACATTTGCACTCCTTTTGAGTGGTTTTAATACTAGAAAGGTTGCTTTTTAAGGTAGTCGAAAGAAATTTAAATAACTAGTTAACTTTCTGAACTCTATGTATCCAGATGAGGAAGATTTTGAGGAAGTGTATAATGGTGAGGGCCGAGAGGACCTTGTTGACAACGACGCTATTAGTTCTGAGGAAGAGGCTTTTATGCACGGCTATGATGAAGACCGGGAAAATACTGATAATGAATCAGTAGAAGATAAGGTCTATGAAGATGCGTTTGAAAAAAAGACGCGTCGATCAAAACGTCGGCAAGAATCGTTTGATGAAGAAGAACTTGAAGCTGAAGTAACGCTTCACTAAGGTGTTATTTTATGGTTGCTAAGCGTGCTGCAATTTATGTAAAGCCAACGGCATACATTCAACAAAAGTGGATGGATTGCGGGGCTTATGCTGTTAAGGCGGTGATGAATTTATATGGTGAAGACTTAGATTTGCCACCTCGTAAATATCTTTCTTCTTTAGGTAAGATTTTCTTTGGTTTCATGTTTCCTTCCACGATTAAACATGTTTTTAGTAAAACTAAGAAGTTTACTGCGCCAATTTTGCGTGCAAAAAAATCTAAACATAAGTTATTGCTGCTCAAAAAAGAGCTTGAGCAAGGTCATCCGGTTATTATTTTAATTAATAATATTTATACTAAACAACGAAAAAAAGCACTTATTAAAAAGTATTACGCGCTTCATTGGGTGACGCTTCTAGGCTATGATGATGAAAAAAAAATATTTTATGTCTACGATTCTCTTCCTCATACAAGCACGTATCAAAAAGGACTTCCTGCCGGAAACTTTGCAATTAACTATGGTGATTTTCTTACATTTTGGAAAGGTCGCTTTATTTCAAAAATGGTGAATTATTTGTATATTCCTGTGCGTAAATAATAAGAAAATTCTGGTTTCACCGATTTTTTTTATGGGTGAATTTTTTATTCAAGTTATAGAGTGCGACAACAAAGAGTGATTCGGCCCACCCTAATGGCGTGTTTTCATTTGGCTTATCGGTATTTGAGTAATAGAGTTCCGGAATGCCATCTTTAGTATCTGTTTTAAGCATGTTATCAACGTATTTTTTTGCTTTTTTCTTGTTGCCAAGTTTTTCATAAATAATGGCTAGCCAACTAAAGCCAAACGTCCATTCTGCTTCCTCACTGTAGCCATCAGGATTTTTGTTATAGTAATAATCATTTTTGTATCGTATTACTCCTTTTTTTCGTTCAAGCAGATATTCGACATGATCTAAGATTTCATCTCGTTGTTTTGCTGTTACAACATTATATGGATAAATAAGTGAAAGAAGGGCGAGATCAACAAATTTTCCTGCCGATTCTCGTGGAAGCATTTGATTAAGTGTCATTTCACCTTTTTTAATCAACTCTTTAGGAACTTGTATGTGTGAAAGTTTTGCAACTGCTTTAAGTCCCGCAACGCACGCACCAACACTTGATGCGTGTATTTCTTCATTTTCTTCCCACATACCATTATCTTCATCATGCCAGTATTCAATAGAATTTAAATACTGTACGAGTTTGTTGGTGATGCGTATAAAATTCTCGTTTTTTAACAGGCATCCTGGTCGGTTTCGTTCAAGTTCACCAATTCTAAAGAGTATTGCGCCTACAGCGTCATTTTGTTTATTACCCCAGTCTTCCCAGAACTCATCAAATGTTTCTGGATGTACTCGTGCGTGAATATATTCGTGTTTATATTGTGGTTTTCGCTCAATTGCGACATCTATTTTGTATTCATGTTTAAGAAATGCCTTAAGAAGTGCTGTATAGGTTTTCTCTACCGTGTCCCAATCACCTAATACTTCAAAGGCTAAACACTCGTAGAAATTATCTCGTAGCCATGATTTATCATAGCCCGTGCTCACGTTTTTGTTTGATGCTGCAAAGAGTCCTGACTTGTACTGTAGTCCTCTGAGAATTTTCATATGATGTTTAATAAGTTGTTTATGACCTTTTGACTTTGTAGAACGCTTCATTATACTCCATTATACCTTTTATCGCTTTAAAATAATGTGTTATCTCGCTAAGGTAGCAATCACTTTTGTTTGGCTGGTTTTAAGGCAAAGAATATGGTGAAGAAAATTAATGTTAATCCTAGCATAGGTCCAACTGCTCCCCAGTTAATGTATCCTCCTTTCCAAGGAATTGCAGGGATAAGTGCAATGAGCATAATGATTCCCATTACCAAGTTAAAATATGCTGCACTTGTTCTTGACTTATTTCTTTCAGCTTTATCTTCGTCTGGATTGCTCTTTACATATGGCTTATCTTTTGCTAGGGCAAAATAATATATGAGGCCTCCAAAACCGCCAACAAACAAACCTAATGCTGCATATGCTTTTGATAGTTTTCTTTTTGCTGCATCTTCAAAGATAAATGCAATAACCAAGATTGATGAAATTAACGCCAGCGGTATAAGTATCATGCCAAAAACTGTTTCAAGAGAAATAATGTTGAGCAATGCGCCAATAAGAAGATTAATAATACTTGTTATGATTAATTTTGTTGCCATTGTGTTCACCTCAAAAAAATAATTAAAAAAATAAAATTAATAATTGCTAATTCGTTTTTCAGCAACTTCAGCTAAAAGCTCTGCTTTAAACTCATCAAGTTTCTTTTCGCCAAGTACTTCGTTATTCCGCTTGCGAACGTTAACAGTTTTTTCTTCTGCTTCTTTATCGCCAACAACGAGGATGTAATTAAACTGGCTAAGTTGCGCATCACGTACTTTTTTATTAACACTCTCACTTCGTGCATCAACTTCTGTGCGAAGCCCTGCTACTTTAAATTCTTGGGCGACTTGTTGTGCATAGTCTAGGTGTCTGTCTGCAATTGGAAGTATTGCGATTTGGTTTGGACTTATCCAGAGCGGGAATTTTCCTGCGAATTGTTCAATAACGTTACCTAAAAATCGTTCAACACTGCCAAGGACTGCTCGATGGAGCATGACTGGTTGATGTTTAGTGCCATCTTTTCCTTCATAGGTTAGTCTGAATTTTTCAGGCATTTGAAAATCAAGTTGTATGGTGCCGCATTGCCAGCTTCGACCAAGCGCGTCTTTGATGTGGAAGTCTATTTTTGGTCCGTAGAATGCTCCATCTCCCGGATTTAATTTCCACTCTTTTTCTTGCTCATTAAGCACTTCTTCTAATATGGTTTCTGCAAGTTCCCATTTCTTTGGATCTCCCATTGCCTTTTCAGGTTTGGTAGAAAGTTCCATAGCGTAATCAAAACCAAATGTGGTGTACACAATGTTCATCAGTTCGATGAGTTCTTTGACTTCTGACTTAATTTGTTCTTCTGTGCAAAAGACATGCGCATCATCTTGCGTGAACATTCGTACTCTAAAGAGTCCGCTTAATACACCTGATAATTCGTGTCGATGAACAAGTCCAAACTCTCCCATGCGTAGGGGCAAGTCTCGATAAGAGTACATTTTATTCTTGTAGACAAGTAAGTGTGCTGGACAGTTCATGGGTTTAACTGCGAAGTTTTCTTCATCACTATCAATTTTGGTAAAGTACATATTTTCTTTGTAATGATCCCAATGTCCTGATTGGAGCCATAATTCTTTGTTCAATATATATGGTGTTTTGATTAACTCATAGTCTCGTTGTGTTAATAATTCTGTTAGGTAGTTAACGAGTTGGTTCCACATAAATGCTCCTTTGTCGTGAAAGAATGGCATGCCTGGCGCTTCGTCCTGAAATGAAAATAAATCAAGATGTTTCCCAATTTTTCTATGGTCGCGCTTTTCTGCTTCTTCAAGCAGGTGTAGATGTTCTTTGAGATCTTTTTTATCTGGAAAACTCACGCCATACACTCGGGTCAGCATTTTGTTCTTGCTGTCTCCTCGCCAGTACGCGCCTGCTAGTTTCATGAGCTTAAATGCCTTGATAACTTTTGTATTTGGAATATGTGGTCCTCGACAAAGATCGATAAAATCTCCTTGTTGATAGGCGCTGCTTCCCTCGTCAAGTCGATTAATCATTTCAACCTTGTATGGATTATCCTTAAATGCTTCAATTGCTTCTTCTTTGCTTGCATACTCAATACGCTTTGGCTCAATGCGCTCTTCCACAATTTTCTTCATTTCAGCTTCTATTTTGGGAAAATCGTCCATCGTAATGTTTAAATTATCAAAATCGTAATAAAAGCCGTTCTCTACTGCCGGACCAATGGTGGGGAGCGCTTCTGGGTAGAGTCTTTGAACGGCGTGCGCTAAAAGATGGGCACTAGAGTGCCAGAAGAGCTTAACTCCTTCAGAGTCCCGAAACGTGATAATACGGACCTTGCAGTCGGTTGTGATGGTAGTAGTTATATCGACTAATTTGCCATCTATTTCGACGGCCAGAGCAGCTCTTGCGAGCCCCTCGCTGATGTCTGTTGCTACTTGCAGGCCCGTTACGCCTGCTTCGTACTGTTTTTTATTCCCATCAGGAAAGGTTATTTCTACCATTGTGGCTCTAGAAAGGCTCTCCTCGTATTTAAATCTATGGCGCTAAAGAATATGTCACTTAAAAGTAGTTACAAATAGAAAACTATATAAATAAGTTCTACTACAAACAATACTTATGAACATACAAGTAACTTCAAATTATGGCGCTCTTATTAATGGATTGCAGCATGGCGATGTTATTCCTTCGGGTATTTCCTTTATGGGTGCTAATCCTGAATTGCTGTTTGATATAGATAATTTGGATGCTCGTGTTCTAAAGTCTTTTTTTTCTCCTGAGAAACGAGAGCTTATTGATAATCGTTTTATGCCTAAGTTTACAAATCTTTTTGAACATGATTATTTTAAAAAAAGGGATAGTAAACTTGATGCTCGTCTGTTTGCAATAGCTGAATATGTTGCTTTGAGTGCGCAACAACTTTTAGGAATGTCTAATAAACAACCTGATCCCTTGTTAAGAAATAAATTGTTTCGCAAGGGTATTCCTTCGTTATCTGATTTGAAAGGAAATGCGATGTGTACAGAATTAGCTTCTGTTGGTCAATACCTTATTCATCATCTTCTTAAAGACACTTCCGATTCAAATTACGAGAGTAATTTGGCAATTGGGTATGTTGAAAATTATCTCGGGGATGATGAGTCGCATGCATTCATTCCTATTTTTGATAAAAATACTGATAAACAATATGTTTTTGATATTGCTAGGCCTGATTATCAGGGTGCTCCTCGAATATCTTTACTTAACAAACCGTTCACTATTGATTTTTTCCTTCAAAATCCAAACCATGTAATTGGGGGAGAAAGCATGTGTAGTGGTCTAAAAGAAAAATATTTTATGTAATGATGATTTGGTGAATAGACAATGAATAATATATCTGAATATTTACAAGACGCACGGGCTCTTGAAGAAGGCGAGCTAAAAAATTTAGCAAAAGCAAGTATTGAAACATTATTTTTGTATGATTTTTACACTGATAAACCTTTTTCACTTTCTGAAAATGGTCGTACTTTTTCGTTGCGTCACGTTATTCCTATGAAACTAGAAAACATTCGAGCACTTCGTGATTTTGCACATAAACAATTATTATATGATAAATTATATGTGCCATTTAATATTCAAGAACCGCAAAAAACTCCTGGTATTCAAGAAAGTATGGTCATTACTAATAAAAAAGATTTGTTTCGAACCATTCTTAATAAGAAAGTTCTTTCAAAAGATTTAGAAGCTCGATTAAAAAAGTTTCATGCTGATGCGTTGAAAGAAAAAGTTCGTTTCAAAGATAAAAATGTTTCTGTTGATGATCTTGTTGATTTGCGTAATAATTTTGAAGAAAAATTCGGTCCTTATCGTTCATGGATTGCGGATGGTGTTGACTTGCGAGTGAACATATTTGGTGGGAAAAACAGAGAGTCTATTGTGTATTCTCAAGAAAAGCAAAAGCGAGCAATTAGTTTAACAAATAAATTTGCAAAAGAAGCATACAAAGCGAAAACAAAAGTTGGTGCAAATTTAATTATGACTGCTGAGAATATGAAAAAAGATCTTGCTCGTTTAGATAAGGATGGTTTTCTTAAGGGGAGATTGCCAACACCATATAGTCTTGAAATGTATATGCGTTTAGCACAGCACGTAGCAGGTCGCGATAAAAGAAAAAAAACTCAGTTGGAAACAAATCCTTTTATCCAAACATTTACTCGTCCGATTAAAAATCTGGCTTTTAGTGATGCCTTAAAATATAATTTGCTCTCGCAAGCCGAAATAGATTTTATTGCTGATATGAATCTTAGTAAAATTAGTCTTGATGATTATTTTGGATTTATGATAGTAACTCCTTTTGGATACAGTAATTCTAAAACAAAAGAGCTTGATGCTCATTTGCGTTCTTGGCAAAGAATTCTGGCTTGTGATAGTAGGTATGAAGTAATGGTGAAAGAAGATTCTTATCGAAATGATCCTTCTCCTGATACCGATAAATATATCCGGTCTATTCATTTAGCTGTTCGTCCAAGCGAATCATTTGTATATGATGTGGGTAAAGAATTATCCAACATTTTACCTCATCCAAGACATTTCTCAGAAGATGATTTATCTTCTTTATCTTTTAGTGTACATTTACAAGGTCTACTTGATAAATATGATGCTGAGTTTGGTCCTAATGCACATGATTTGTTTAAGGCTAACTCAGATCCTTTTAGGATGTTAGATAAACCTGCTAGAAAGATTATGGATAAAGAATATTTTGGTCCTCTTTCAACTATTGTTATGCAAGTTATTCGTTAACTAGTATGTTCTTGTTTTTTCTTGCACAATATTTATATATATTCGCCGCTAGCTTTATTTTACTTAGGTGAATAATTATGGTCGACTTATCAACTACATATATGGGAATTACTTTAAAAAATCCGATTATCGCTGGAGCAAGCAAGCTCACTGCAAATATGGATGAAATTAAAAAACTAGTTAAACATGGTGCTTCAGCAATTGTTTGCGCTTCACTTTTTGAAGAACAAATAGAACTTGAACGTCATAAACTCGAACAAGAAACAGAAGCTTTTGATGAACTTCATCCTGAAATGATTGACGTATTTCCAAAAGTAAATCATGGTGGTCCAAGTGAACATCTCATGTGGTTGAAAAAAACTAAAGAATCAGTTGATGTTCCTGTGATTGCAAGTTTGAATTGTATTCGTAAAGAAACCTGGGTTGAGTATGCTAAAAAAATACAAGAGACTGGTGTTGATGGCATCGAGCTTAATTTTTACTACACGCCAAAATCATTTGATATTTCTGCTCAAGAAATTGAAGAAGAACAAATTGCTGTGCTTATGGCAGTAAAAGAAGCAGTTTCCATTCCTGTTGGGGTGAAGCTGAGTGTTTTTTATTCTAACCCGCTTGCAGTTATAAAATCTTTTGATGAGATTGGTGTTGATGGGTTTGTATTATTTAATCGATTTTTTCAACCAGATATTGATGTAGAAAAAGAAATACATGATGTAAATTTTCATTTGAGTAATCCTCATGACGTTCGTTTAGCAATTCGTTTTGCTGGTTTATTATTTGGTCAAGTTCAAGCGCCAGTTGCTGCAAATAATGGTGTTTTTGATGCACAAGACGTTATTAAAGTGATTCTTGCAGGTGCGAGTGCAGTGCAAGTAGTAAGCACTGTTTATAATAATGGTCCTGAGCATATTGAGAAAATGATTGATGAATTACGTTTGTGGATGAAAGATAAAAGTTATATGGCTCTTACTGATTTTAAAGGAAAATTATCTAAACAAGCAACCAAGGATCCGTTTGTGTATGATAGGGCGCAATATGTCGACTTAATCCTTAAGTCTGATAAATTAATGAAGTGATGAAAAGAATTAGTTTCAGTCTGGCATTAATTTTAGTTTACATTTTTGTTTTGTTTCAAATAAATACAACATCATCTTCTTTTGTTTTAATACCGTCGATAATAAGATAATTCCATAACGCGCCCTTGATTTTTCTTATTTTAATAGCAAATCCCGCTTTTCTAAATAATTCTCTAAGTCTGTTCATATCGTTAAGAATTTCTTTATTTGGAATAAATTTATACATGTCTACATAATCAAATATATGTATTCTTCCATGTTCAGGTAGTAGTTCTCCTAGATCTTTAAGATACATTTCTTCATTATGTAAGTTGGTTAGTATTCCAAAACTAAATATTTCATTTACTTCTTTTATTTCAGGGTGTACTCTTGCTGTTAAGTGTTCATCATAAATGCATCTTACATTGTGTGCATGTTTTAATCTTTTTTTGATAAACTTTGTTAATGCTTCTGATTGTTCAATAATAATTTGTTCAGCAGGATCTTGTTTAGCTATTGCTTTACTTATAAGTCCACTACTTGCACCTAGTTCTAATATTTTTCTTCCTCTGATTTGAGTGTTTTCTAGAAATTTTCTTTGTATTCTTTTTGGAAGAAAAAATCTTTCGAACAGATAAGATAATATTGATGTTTTATTTTGGAATCGTATAGTTGCCTCAGGATCATAATAAAAGATAAGGAGTAAATAGATTGGTATTCCAAAAAAAATGAATGAAAAGATAATAAGTGTTGCGTGCATTGCTCCTGGCGTGTGCAATATCCACATAACAACAAGTGCGAGCGCAAACAAAATAAGGAGTATTGGTCCGAGTTTTCCTCCGGGCGCTTTGTAGGTGTCGGTGTGAGGATATTTTCTTCTGATAAATATGAGGCTAAGTACGACGCTTGAATATAAGATTAATACAAGTGGCACGAGAAGATGCAAAAGTGTTTCATAGTTTCCAGCGCCAAGGATAACTAAGATGCTTGTAAGAATTGTTTGAAAGATAATTGCTTTGTAGGGTGTGTTTGTTTTTGGATGTTTTTTTGCAAGTTGTGTTAAAAAAAGTTTATCTTTTGCAAGTGCTAAAATAAGATTTGGCGTTGCAACTATCCATCCTGCAACGCTACCTATGATTGCTAAATAAACGAGTATTCCATAAATAGGTACTGCTTGTATACCATATACGGTTGCTGCAAGATCTGATAGTGGTGTGATTGATTGACCAAATGTTTGCCAGGGAATAAGTGAGAATGATGCGATAACAAAAAGCAAACAAAATATGGCGATAAGTACAGTTGCAAGCTTCATAACTTTAGGCATGACTTTTCGAGGGTTTTTTACTTCTTCAGCAAGAAACGTTGCTGTTTCCCATCCAAAAAATGTTTCTGCAATAAAAAAAATAACAACAAATATTGCAATACCCATCCCTAGTATTCCTCCTGTTGCAATATCTGCTGGTGCAAAACTTCCTGAAAAAAATCCTGAAAAATTATCTATGTTAAAATGAATGAGTCCTGGAATCATAATGCCAAAGACTGCAGTAAGAGTGATAAGTGCAAATGCAACAAGCATGACAGCTCCAGTCTTTAAACCTTTAAATGCCATGAAGTTAAACATGATGATAAATATGATGCTTGCAATGATAAGATAGCTGTTAGGAAGAACTGGCCCAATGTATTTGATTGCGCCCACAATAAGCATGGCGATGGTGACGTTTGCTGCAATAAAGCTCATCCAACCTAAAAGAAAACTGGGGAAATGCCCGAATGCTTCCTTTGCGTATTCATAGACACCTCCTTCTTTAGGAAATCGTCCTACGAGTTCTGCAAACATCATACCAAAATAAATGGCAACAAGACCCATAACAATCCAGGAGAATATGGAGAGGAGTCCTCCTTCTCGAGCGCCTACTGCAGGTAAAAAGAAGATACCTGTTCCCATAATGGAGTTAATAGTGATAAGAAGAATCGTGAGAAAGCCGAGTTTTCCTTTCTCGTTTGGAATGGTTTGGTCTGTTGCCTCTTCTTGTGCTACAGTAACTTCGGGTTGTCCTGCTCTCGCCCCTACCTCTTCCATATACTATTTGCTCATACTTGTTCTTTATAAAGAATTCTATTGTTTTTGGGCTCTGTTCAAAATACTTTGTGTATACTGCCTTGAAGTAATGTAAAGGCAAACAAATTTTATGCTTATGCGTAAAATAAACTTGTTTGTCGATAAAAATTTTGAAGCGTAGCAAGAATAGTGCTTCGCAGTATACAATAGTATTCCTTTTAGAACAAAGCCTATTGTTTTTGTTCTTTTTTTACTTGCATGTATGGTTTGCAGATATTCCATGCCTGTTGCATGGCATCTCGTGCTTCATACAGCTTTTCAGCTGTTTTGTATAATTGTGTTGCAAGTTGCACTCGCCCTCTTGCTTTATCGGCATCTGCTTGTCGCGTGTAGTCATCTGCAAGCTTTCCTAAAACGTCCACACTCACATCATATGTCGTGTTACCGATGGCGTATGCGAGCTCATCAATACTTCCAGTAAACCCTTTGATGTGGTTTGGATGTTTGATGTGGCAAGGAATTTCCTTTACAGTATGCTCTTTTTTTTGTTCTTCTTTCTTCATTGCACTGGACAGGTGCCTTCATAAACTATATAAAAACACCTCTTTTCCATCAGGGTATGAAAGATATTGTTGTCAAGGGTGCTCGAGAGCACAATCTGCAGAATGTTTCAGTAACGCTTCCTCGTGATAAATTGGTAGTAATAACTGGTCTTTCGGGTAGTGGGAAGTCTTCATTGGCCTTTGACACGCTTTATGCTGAAGGACAAAGGCGTTATGTGGAATCGCTCTCGGCGTACGCAAGGCAATTTCTTGGTTTAATGAATAAGCCCGATGTGGATAGTATTGAAGGACTCAGTCCGGCAATTTCTATTGAGCAAAAAACAACAAGTAAGAATCCGCGAAGTACAGTAGGTACGGTCACTGAAATCTATGATTATTTGCGTTTACTCTTTGCTCGTGTGGGAACGCCGCATTGTCCGGTCCATGATATTCCTATTAAAGGTCGTACTGCTGAGCAAATCACTAAAGATATTACTAAAAACTACAAAGAACAAATTACTATTTTATCACCAATTGTTCGCCAGAAAAAAGGAACATACCAAAAACTTGTTGCCGACCTACATCAAGAAGGATATGCGCGTGTTCGTATTAATGGGAAATTGCAACGAAGTGATGCAAAGTTTGAACTGGATAGATACAAAAAACATGATATCGAGGTGGTGATTGATAGACTTGAAGCGAGCGATGCAACTCGTCTTGCTGATGCCGTTGAGCAAGGACTTGCAAAAAGCGGTGGCTTATTACTTGTTATTAATAGTAAAAATAAAGAAAAACTCCTATCTTCACAACATGCGTGCCCTACGTGTGGCTTAAGTTTTCCAGAATTACAACCACGGATGTTTTCATTTAACAGTCCGTTTGGCGCGTGTGAGTCTTGTTCAGGTTTAGGTGTGCAAATGGAGTTTGAGCCAACGCTCATGATTCCTGATCCTTCATTATCTATTGTTGATGGTGCAATTGCTGTATATCGTAACGCTGTTGATGGCTGGCGTGGTCAACACTTAGCTGCTGTTGCTAAACATTTTGGTTTTGATGTATTTACTCCTATAGAGGATTTAACAGAAGAACAATATGACGCGCTCATGTATGGTTCTGGCGAGAACATTCATTTTAAGATGAGTATGAAAGGCGGTGAAGCAAACTGGTCACATCATGGTATGTGGGAAGGGCTTGTTCCGCAATGTGATAGGCTGTATCAACAAACAGAGTCTGATTATCGTCGTCGTGAACTCGAAAAATTTATGGAAGTTTCTCCTTGTCCGGTGTGCAAGGGAAAGCGGCTTAATAGCAAGGCATTGTCGGTGCGTATTGCTGAAAAAAATATTATTCAAACAACTGACTTTTCAATCTATGACGCGCTAGAATTTTTTGAAAGTCTTAAACTTTCAGAAAAAGATAAAGAAATTTCTAAACAAATTCTTAAAGAAATTCGTGAACGATTAACGTTTCTGAAGCGTGTTGGTTTGGGGTATCTAACGTTATCAAGAAGCGCGGGAACGCTTTCTGGTGGTGAAGCGCAGCGTATTCGTTTAGCAACGCAAATTGGTTCTAATCTTACGGGTGTCTTATACATTCTTGATGAGCCCTCTATTGGTTTGCATCAAAAAGATAATAAAAAATTAATTGATACGCTTAAGCGTCTGCGTGATATTGGAAACACCCTCATTGTTGTTGAGCATGATGAAGATACTATCCGTGCTGCTGATTACGTGGTTGACTTAGGTCCTGGTGCTGGCGCTCAGGGTGGAAAAATTATTGCCGAAGGTACGCCAAAGCAAATTGAAAAAAATCCTCAATCTTTAACAGGGAAATACCTTTCAGGAAAACTTTCTATTCCAACGCCAACTAAAAGACGCGTAAGTGAATCGTTTGTGCATGTTTTTGGGTGTACTGAGCACAATCTAAAAAATATTGATGTGAAAATTCCGCTTGGTGTTTTAACTACTATTACTGGTGTTTCTGGTAGTGGAAAGTCGACATTAATTGGTAATATTTTGTATCCGGCACTCATGAAGAAAATTTATCATTCGAAAAAAAATATTGGCGCGCATAAATCAATAAAGTTTGATAAGGATGTTGATAAAGTAATTGAAATTGACCAATCACCTATTGGAAGAACGCCTCGCAGTAATCCTGCAACGTACACAAAACTCTTTGATCCTATTCGTCAACTCTTTGCTGATACTAAAGAAGCGAAAGTTCGCGGGTATAAGCCTGGACGTTTCTCGTTTAATGTGAAGGGTGGAAGGTGCGAGCATTGTCAAGGTGATGGCGAGATTAAAATTGAAATGAATTTCTTACCTGACGTATTTGTTGAGTGCGAGGAGTGTAAGGGAACAAGGTATAATAAAGAAACTTTAGAGGTGCATTACAAAGGAAAAACAGTTGCAGAAGTCTTAGATATGACGGTTGATGAGGCTGCTGTTGTGTTTGTTAACGTGCCTATTGTGATGAATAAACTTGCAACGCTTCAAGATGTTGGTCTTGGTTATATTAAACTTGGTCAGGGTTCAAACACGCTTTCTGGTGGTGAAGCGCAGCGAATTAAATTAACGCGTGAGCTGGCTAAGCGTGGAACAGGAAACACTATTTATTTGCTTGACGAACCAACAACTGGTTTGCATTTTCACGATACAAGAAAGCTTATTAGTGTGCTAGATAGTTTGGTTGCAAAAGGCAATACGATTATTGTGATTGAGCATAATCTTGATGTGATTAAATCGGCTGATTATGTTATTGACCTTGGTCCGCATGGCGGTGATGCTGGCGGGGAAATTGTTGCAGAGGGTACACCTGAAGAGGTCGCAAAAGAAAAAAAGAGTTTCACCGGCCAGTTCTTAAAGAAATTATTGTAAGTTTTAAATAGTTCGAATTTGAACATTGTTCTTATGGGTCTGTTCTCTAAATCATCAATGGATTATATTGTGCAGATTATTCGTTTAGTAAAGCGTGCCGAACAGGAAATTCAACAAACGAACGTTGCTCAAACAAAACGATTGTTGCAGCTCATTTTAAAATTTGAACGAAAGGAACTTCTTGCAATAAAAAAAGAAACTGGTTCTACTGAGTTATATTTAGAATGCAAACAATTACAGGTGTTAGCACAAGAAGCATTATTGGATGTGGAAAAAGGATCGTTTGAAAAAGTTTTAGTGCTCCTTGAACGAATAAAAGCTTTAGAATCTCATGAACTTCTTCAAAAAGTTAAAACGTATCATCGTTTAAAAAAAGAATTGGATAAACGTGATGTCCACATTGATAGAATTGGCGATGCCTTAGGGCATGGTGTTGATCCGTTAATTAAGCCGCTTGTTGCAACGCTTTCTTATTTTGGTTTTAAAACAGAGCAATCTTGTCAAGGTCATGCTGATCATGGTAATCCTTATCCTTGGGTGAGAATTAAAGAATCTTCTCAATTGAAAAAATTAGTTTCCGTCATACGTAGTTATAATGAACAAAATGTTATTAACTGGTATTTTGAAAGACTTGTAGGTTCTTCTTCATTTATGTCTACAGTCGGAATTACAAAAAAAGATAGGTCTGAATTTTCAAAGCATGAGATTGATTACGTTGGGCAGATCTGCAAGCATCTTGTAGGTGAGAATGGTTTTGCATTAGAAATTGGCACTCAAGATGTGTGGGCTGTGGTGTTGTTCCCTCATCAGGGGAAAATTCATCATGATGATATTCGCAAAGTTTTTCCTTTGGTTAAAAAAGCATTGCATCGTAAAGGTTTCTCCTTTCATTTAACTATGCCCAGTCAATCTGGTGAACGTGATTCGTTAAATTTATTTCCTAAAGGTGTGTCGCTAGAGGCTATGCAACAAGATATTATTCATTTAGCTGATTTTATCACGCAGCATTTCAAATGATCTCCTTCATCTTAGTTTTTTCCCACAACCTTTAAATCCCTTAAGGATTTACCTTTTTAAATGGCTTCAGAGACTGCTATTGACCTCTCCTCGCTTCCTGCCCTTCCTGGCTGTTACTTATTCAAAGATGGCAAGGACATCATCCTCTATGTGGGTAAGGCTAAGCATCTTAAGAAGCGAGTGAGCAATTATTTCCAAAAAAAAGACCACGACCCTAAGACGCAGGCTCTTGTGGGAAGAATTAAACTCATTGACTTCATTGTAACTAAAACCGAGGATGAGGCTTTAATTCTGGAAAATAATCTTATCAAAAAACATCAACCTAAATACAATATCAACCTCAAAGACGCTAAGCGTTACGCATACATCAAACTCACTGCTGAATCTGTTCCTCGTCTCATTCTTGCTAGACAAAAAACTTCTAAAGGAAAATTCTTCGGACCATTCGTCTCTGGCCAAATTCGTGATGAAATTCTAAAAACTCTCAACAACTCTTTCCAACTCAGAACCTGCAAGACGTTACCAAAACGTCCTTGTTTACGTTATCATTTAGGACTTTGCACAGCGCCGTGTGTCAACAAAGTTTCCAAAGCGCAGTATCAACAACAACTCAACAAGGCTGCAATGGTGTTAAGAGGTAAAACCAAAGAACTTTCCAAACAACTCTCAACAGAAATGCAGTCTGCAGCAGCAACACAAAACTATGAAACTGCATTATTATTAAGAAATCAAATTGCAGCTATTGATTGGTTACAAGAACGCCAGAACATGGAGCGTGACAAACGCTTTGATGAAGATATTATTAATTACATCATTGATGATGATCAGGTATATCTCTTCCTCTTTAACATTAAACAAGGAATATTACACAACAAACAAGAGTTTGTTTTTCCTGAGACTGAAAACTTCTTAGAACAATTTCTTATGCAGTTTTATGAAACTAATAAAATTCCTAAAGAAGTTATCTTGCCAATCAAAGTGAGTGATGTACTACAATCATTTTTTTCAAAAACTACGTTCACTAAGCCCGAGCGTGGTTCTAAGAAACAATTACTTGACCTTGTCAAAACCAATATTACAGCACAATTCTTTGCAAGTAATGAAAAATTAGCTGGATTACAAAAAGCATTAAACCTCTCCCAGCAACCAGCTGTTATGGAGTGTTTTGATATCTCGCACCTTTCAGGAACGTCAACTGTTGCTTCTATGGTGCAATTTAGAAACGGTAAACCCTTCAAAGATAATTATCGTCGCTTCAAAATTAAACTTGATAGAAACGATGATTTCGCTGCTATGGCTGAAGTTGTCACGCGCAGATACAAGCGACTCAAAGAAGAACGCCAACCTTTCCCTGACCTTATTATTATCGACGGTGGAGCGGGCCAACTCTCAGCTTCACTGGAAGCCTTAAAACATCTAGATATCAAAATTCCTATCATTGGTCTTGCAAAGAAACACGAAGAAATCTACATTCCAGGGGCGGAAAAACCTTTACGACTTAGTAAATCAAACAAAGGTTTACAACTCTTGCAAAACATTAGAGACGAAGCGCATCGCTTCGCTATCACCTACAACAGACTATTAAGAAAGAAATCTTTATTCAAATAACTGGTCAAGCCCACGTAGCGCTTTTAACAAACCAATTCTCATTTCTTTTCATACAACTTTTTTTAAAGGATGTAGAAACACTTATATACTTCGGTATACCTCGGTATACTTATGACGGCGACAACGATTAAATTGCAACCTGAAACTAAATCAAAACTTGACACATTCAGAGAATACAAGAACGAAAGTTATGATGAGGTTATTAACAAATTAGTTTTCATTGCAAAACATGTTGAAGATGAACCTGAATTAAGTGAAGAAACAATTCGCAATATTCAAGCCGCAAGAGAACGCTACAAACGAGGCGAATATTATACTGAAGAAGAAGTAAGAAAACGTTTAGGTTTGTAAATTCAAATGTATATATTATCTTATGGTAAAAACGCAGGAGATGTTTTAAACAAACTCCCTCGCTCTGCTAGTCAAAGAATTTTCAAGAAGTTAGAGGAAACAAAAGAAAATCCTCATCGTTATTTCATCAAACTAACAAATCGTCCGGAGTATAAATTACGAGTTGGTGATTACCGAGTCATCGCAGATATTGTCGACAACAAACTCATCATTCTTGTGCTTGAAGTTGGTCATCGAAGTAGGATTTACAAAAAATAACTGGACACACCTCCACAATCCTTATAAGCTCCTTCTTCCCACCATTAGCCATGGATTTTAAGCTCGTTTCAGACTTCAAGCCTAAGGGCTCTCAGGAGGATGCAATCGCTGACCTAGTTTCTGGCATGAAAAAACCTCATTCCACACAAACCCTCCTTGGTGTCACTGGAAGCGGTAAAACCTTCACTATGGCTAATGTCATCGCAAAGGCAAACAAACCAGTTCTCGTCATCGCCCATAACAAGACGCTCGCACAACAGCTTTATCAAGAGTTTAAAGATTTCTTTCCAGAGAATCGAGTGGAATTTTTTATCTCCTATTATGATTATTATCAACCAGAAAGTTACATTCCTTCTAAAGATCAATACATCGAAAAAGATGCGCAGATTAATCCACAAATTGAGCGTATGCGTATGGCGGCAACTGCATCTCTTCTCTCAAGAAATGATACAATTGTCATCGCATCAGTTTCCGCAATTTACAACGTAGGTAATCCTGAAGATTTTCACTTAATGGGTTTTGAAGTAAAGAAAGGAGAACAACTTTCAAGAAAACAATTAATTGAAAAATTTGTCAACGCACAATACGAAAGAAATGACACAGAACTTGCTCCAGGACGTTTCCGAGTGAAAGGTGATACGATTGATTTTGTTCCAGGCTCGCATGTCAATGTCATGCGTATTGAAATGTTTGGTGATGAAATAGAACGTATAGCAGAACTTGAAAACACAACAAGTGATACTATTACAACAGTAGACTATTATTTTGTCTATCCTGCAAAACATTTTGTCACACCAGATGATAAACTCAAAAAAGCAATGATTTCGATTAAAGATGAACTTGATGAAACATTGCCTGAACTGGAGCCTTTAGAAGAACATCGCCTTAAACAACGAACCATGTATGATTTAGAAATGATTCAAGAAACTGGTTTTTGCAAAGGCATTGAAAACTATTCGCGCCACATGGACGGAAGAAAACCTGGCGAGCAACCATTCTCCTTATTAGATTATTTCCCTGATGATTCCATTATCATTATTGATGAAAGCCATCAGACTATTCCTCAGCTTCATGCTATGGCAAATGGTGACCGTGCAAGAAAGAGAAACTTAATTCAATACGGTTTCCGACTTCCAAGTGCATACGACAACAGGCCTTTACGTTTTGATGAAACAGAAAAATATCTCAAAAAGAGAACAACAATCTTCCTTTCTGCAACCCCTAGTGAATATGAAAAAAAACAATCACAACAAATTGTTGAGCAAATCATCAGACCAACAGGTTTAGTCGATCCAATTGTTGAAGTCCGACCTATTGAAGGACAAATTCACGACCTTAAAGATGAAATTCAAAAAACAATCAAACGAGGCTTCAGAGCATTAGTAACTACTTTAACGAAAAAACTTGCTGAGGAACTCGCAGAATTCCTCGCTAAAGAAGGCATTAAAACCCGTTATCTTCATTCAGAAATTGACACCTTAGAGCGAACTGAAATTTTAAGACAACTTCGTCTTGGAGAGTTTGATGTGTTAGTAGGAATAAATCTTCTTCGTGAAGGTCTTGATATTCCAGAAGTTGCGTTCATTGGTATTTTAGACGCTGATAAAGAAGGTTTTCTTCGCGACGCAAGAAGTCTTATTCAGACCATTGGTCGCGCGGCAAGAAACGCTGATTCTCATGTCGTGTTGTATGCTGATAAGATGACTGATTCTATGAAGGCAGCAATTCACGAAACTAATCGTCGTCGCTCTATACAACTTAGATTCAATAAAAAACATAACATCGTTCCTAAAACTATTATTAAACCAATTCGTGAACAAACAACAATTGTTAAAGACACCAAGCACATTCCTAAAGCGCAACTGCCCGAGCTCATGGCTCAAATTGAAGCTGACATGAAGCGTGCAGCTGACCAGCTTGATTTCGAATTAGCAATTGAGCTTCGAGTAAAACTTAAGCAACTACAACAGCGCTTAGAAAAAGAGTAACGTTCTTGTTAAGAACATGATTTCTACCATTTTCAGGTGTTGTGGAAAACAGAACGCTGAAAACCTAACTAGTAGAAATAGGATGATGGTGAGCCCGGCGATAGTGTCACTAGTGTTCCGGTTCGCCGTGCAGTTGCAGAATAGTTTGTGCAGAATAGGATGATGGTGAGCCCGGCGAGATTTGAACTCGCGATCCCCAGCTTGCTTCATGCCAAACGGCAAGTAGAAGGCTGGTGCCCTATCCAGGCTAGGCTACGGGCCCACGATATATAAATAGAATAATATGTTGTTTTTAAAGCTTATCCTTCAGAATAGAAAATAAGTGATTTTTACGCAGTTCCTTTCTTCTTTTTCTCGGTTACGAAGTGAGTTGCGTTCTCTAGATGAGCTAGTTCTGCAAGTAATTCTTTTTGCAGGGCCTTTAGTTTTTCTTTTTCACCTGGTGAAAATTTATAATTTTCAGCAACTATCCAGCCTCGACAGCCTTTTGCGCCGCACAGGCAAGGGTATGCTTCGTCAGGTTCATCAAATCCGTAGTTGTACGTGAGTTCTTCTCCTTTCTTAATATCGCGTGTTGCTTCTATCCAGAGTTCTTCATCGTCGTAATTAACGGCCTCGCAGTTTGGCTCGCAACTATGGTTAATGAATCGTGCATCATTGCCTTGTCTGCTTGCATCTATGTCGTATGCTTTATTGAGTGTGAATATCCAGAGTTCTCCTTGTTTGCGGTGTTCGTTTGCTCGCTTATCGGAGAGTTCTTTAGAAATAAGCTTTCCTTTGTATTCGATTATTTGTGTGCCTCGAGGTATGTCTCTAAGTGCGAATGCTCCTTTAACTCCCGGCAGCATTTTTGATTCCCTAACTATAAACCAATCATTCATACGCTCACGATTAAGTTTTGTTTTATAAACCTTGCTTTTTAAATGGTGTTGTGCTATTGCCTAGATTTGTATCTTATGAGTTACAACGTGGCAAATAATATTTCGGTAGTGCATTTTTCACCCACTGGTGCACACTCGTTCGCTTTATTTATAAATATGGTTGCATTCTCTACCTATACAGAAAGGTGACAGTTATGGCAATTAAAGATTTATTTGATGACGGAACAATTACGCTTGCTAAGCAGCCAAAAAACAACCAGTTAGATTTGGAAAGGTTAGCAGATTATAACTTATTACTTATTCCTATTGACCATGATTATCCCGGTGGATCAGCTGCCATGCATAACGCAGTGTTTGACCAATTCTTACCTAACTATAAAACGGCATTTGTTGTAGCAAACCCAAAGAACGCACAAAAGATTTTTGAAACGTTTAGAAACGATCCACTCTATGTTGGTGGCGGTGTTGGTTCAGGGTTTAAGGATAAAGCAATTGCGTATCTTGATGCGCTTGATGACTCTGCAAAAATAACGGGCAGTGTGAATGTTGTTAAAAAAGAAAATGATAAACTCATTGGATACAATACTGACGGTGTTGGTTTTTACAAAGGGTTAACAGCAGAATTTCCTGATGCGGTAAAAGACAAAAATATCGTGCTTCTTGGTGCTGGCGGAACTGCTCTTCCTATTGCGTATGAATTAGCGCGCGCTCATCCAAAACAAATCACTGTTCTAAATAGAACCATTGCAAAAGCGCAAAAGATAGCACAATTAATTAGTCCGTACACGACTGCTTTTGCAGGTGGCGAAGAAGATATCGGTGCACAACTAGCTACAGCTAATCTAGTAATTAACACCTCAAACAAAGGCGCCGATCCTTTCAAAGCGTATAGCGCGTTTGGTCCAATAACAAATGATTACAATCAAGACCTGGCTATTGCTAAGAAGAACATATCTCATTTGCCAAAAGATGCTATTGTTGCTGATATTTTACTTGAAGACTTATCAAAAACTTTAGAACTTGCAAAAAATGCAGGATATAAAATTCACAATGGAAAAAGTATGAATCTTTATCAAGCAGTACCCGCACTAAAGATTATGGCGCCATTACAAGATGTGCCCGATAGCAAACTAGAAAGTATTATGAGGGATGCTCTATGAATCGTTTAGAATTACCTCGGGATGAAATAGCCTTTAGAAAAGAGTATGAATCATTAGTAGAACATGGTTTATTGACAACTATTTATCGTCCAGGTAATAGAATTTATCCTGAATGGCGTGGTTATAAACCAGGCGAATTAGTAACTGCAAGGGTTATTCAGCAGCCGGGTAACGATGCGTTAATGATTCCTCCACGATTCAAGGATATTGCGCGCCCTGTAAAGATAAAAAATATTCAACTCAAATCTTTAGATGAATTGTCTGCACAAGACTTTATGGGGAGTTCTCCTGATGTTCAGTCAGTAAATGATTTAATTAATCATCTTCAGTGGATTTATACTAAAACTCCTGCTGAATATAATAATCAAGTAACAAAAATTGAATTAGAATATCTTCCGCTAGCAAAAGAATTTAATTTTAATGCAGTTACTTCAAGCTATAAATCTGCATAAGAATTGTTTATCGTTTAAATCCTTCCAGCACGTTGGAGTGAACTCCTTTCATTTTTGCTGGATCGAATCTTTTCTTATTTTTCTCTAGTTTATCTTTGAGGGCTTCAAGCAAGTCAATATTATTTTTATATGCGAGAATAATAAGAAAAGAAAAAATATCTGCGAGTTCTTCAGAGACTTTAGTTTTCTTTTCAGGTGTTGCTAAGACCGTTTCTAGTTCGCCTGGCTCCAGCCAGCGGTAAAGGTCTGCAAGTTCACCTACTTCACTCATCATTGCAATTAACAAATCTTTTGGGTTGTGGTATTGGTCCCAGTCTCGCTCTTTGTTAAATGCTTTGATTTCTTTAATGAGCGCATAAAAGTCTTCGGCCATTTTTTAGAATTTAATAACTTTTTCCAAAGTAGGTGTAATACTGAGCTGGTTCGCCGCTATACACGCATTTTCCAGATGTTTTTGCTGGCTCCAGTTCTATATTAAGAACTTTTGCGCCGCCTGTTTCTGCCTTGATATTTTCTTCATCATCAGTTCCAGGTTTATTTCTGTAGAGTGCGCGAACAATTTTTTTGTTATTTATTGCTTCTTTGAGTTCATCATATGTTTCTACAGTTACGACGCTTTGCTCGAGGAGTTGTTTTGCTTTGGTGAATAGATTGTTTTGAATTTCATTAAGTAGTTCTTTTACTCTAGTTTCCACCTTTGACATTTCTACAAATTCTTTTTCACCTGTATCTCGTCTTACAAGGACAACTTGATTTTTTTCTATGTCTTTAGGTCCTATTTCTAATCGTATTGGAACGCCTTTTAATTCTAATTCATTGAATTTATATCCTGGGCTATATTCGTCTCTATCATCTACTTTAACTAAAAAGTTTTTTTGTAGTTCGTCGCGAAGTTTATTTGCATATTCTAAAACTTTTTCTTTGTCCTTTGCAAAGATAGGAACTATACCAACATGTGTTTCTGCAAGTTTCGGTGGTAGAACAAGTCCTTTGTCATCGCTGTGTATCATGAGCATAATACCTATTACTCTTGTTGTAAATCCGAAGGTATTCTGATAGACATAATCTCGCTCTTCTTTTTGATTAGTAAATGTGATGTCAAATGCTTTTGCAAATATTTGTCCATCGTGGTGAAAGTCAGGTCCTTGTATTGCTTTTCCATTGGGTAATACTTGTTCTAAAGAAATAGTATATTCTGCGCCTGCAAATTTTTCTTTCTCACTTTTTTTACCAATAATGCTCGGTATGGCTAAATAATTTTCCATAACTTCGTTATATATGTTAATAATTTCTTTTCGTTCTGCTTCTGCCTCTTCTTTTGTTGCAAATGCGGTATGTCCTTCTTGCCATAAGAATTCTCGCCCACGAAGAAAGGGCACTGCGTGTTTGAATTCCCATCTGACAACATTATTCCATTGATTAAGTCGAAGTGGCAAATCTCTGTATGAACGAATCCATTTTTTATAGGAGTCATACATAATGGTTTCGCTTGTTGGTCGTATTGCTAATCGTTCGTTAAGTTTAGTATTTCCTGTGTGGGTAACCCATGCGACTTCAGGGCTAAATCCTTCAAGATGTGTTGCTTCTTTTATTAGCAGGCTTTCAGGTATAAATAGTGGAAAATATGTATTTTGTATTCCTGATTTTTTAAATCTTAAGTCAATTGCGTGTACAATTTTTTCCCATATTGCATATGATCTTGGCCGATACACAATGCATCCTGAGACGAGTGTGTAATCTGCCATTTCTGCCTTTTGAATGACTTGCGTATACCATTCTGACATGTCATCTTCTTTTTTTACTGTAATACCAACTTCGTTTTTCATGATGGTTCCACCTACCTCTGAATGTTTTTTTGATAAGGTTCTTAATAAATGTACCTACTTGTAATTAGGTTTTTCGTGAGGCAGTGATCGCTTCACAGAAATAGGTATTTTGCCAGCTGCAAATTCTTTTTTTGCAATTTCAATAGGATTGTATTTAAGTTCTTCAAGCTGTTTTTTACTGAGTTTAATAAGCGTTGGAGCTCCTTGTGCAATTTGTAATGATCGAGAACCGATGATACGTGCCTTTTCGTAGCGGGTAAATTCTCCTTCTTTGAGCTCGTTATTAATTTCTGCAACGTATTGTTCGCCTGAAGAATTTTTAGCTTTAGCTGCCATAGTATGGTCAAGGAGTCCGTTTCTATTTATAAAGGTTACTCTGAAAGGAGACTAAATGCGTTTTGTTTTGTTGTGGTCGCTTTTTATAGTTGTTCTATGAGGGCTTGTATGCTCTTTTGCTCAGCACCTATGCTGCTTGGTCTGCCGTGTCCTGGATAAATACTCAGCTCATCGTCTAGTTCAGCTAATAATTTCAAACTTGCCTTCATCTCCGAAGTGCTGGCGTGAGGAAGGTCTGTTCGGCCACAGGTGCCGCAAAATAAGGTATCGCCCGTGAGAACGAATTTCTCTTCAGCAAATAACAAGCAAACGCCTCCTTTGGAGTGTCCTGGTGTGTGGATAATTTGAAATGAGAATGCTCCGATATTCATACGCTCTTGTAATGGTTCTATTTGTTCAGGAAGTATTATGTTTAGGTTTCGCTTTGCTTGATAATAGGTACTGTTCTCTTCAAGTGTGTTTATATCTGCTTGATGCATGTAGTGGGGAACATTCTTGAAATAATATCCGCCCATAACGTGATCAAAATGGTTATGCGTGTATATGACTGCTCGTAATTTTTTATCGTTAATGCCTGCTTGTATTGTTGCAATATCTTGATGGTTATTGCTACCAGGGTCAATGAGCAAACACTCATCACCCGCTATGAGCAAATAACAATTTGTTTTTAACTCGCCTACTTTACACGTGAGAATGTTTATAGTCATAAACAACGCCTATTTATTGATTCTATTAAACATAAATTGAAAAGGAAAATTAAACGCTCAAAAACATTTTGGTTTTTGGCGTCTAGAGCAAAGCTCTACTAATTAAAAAAGAAAATTATGTAGTTGGGTATATTACTTTAAGCATAGTATTTATGATACTACCCAAAATTATAGGTATAATAAACTTTTTCGTCGTCAGCTCCACCACTTCCTGATTTTAGACATCGTAGCCCTACGTCTCTGCTTCTATCCCAATCCCAACCTTTTGATTTACATTCTCGTCTACTCATCTTAACGACTTGACCGAACATATTTTCCGCTTCACTATCATTTATTACTTTTGGTTGCCATATCCAGCCGAGTAGTCCACGATCAGCTTCTTGTTGTGCTTCTTGCAATACTCGTTGTGTTTCTTGTTTGAGTGCTTCAATTTGTTCTTCATAAATTACAAGAGCGTCTTCGTCAAGTGTTGTTTCTTGTTTGAGTGCTTCAAGTTGAATAATTTTTTCTCCAAATTCTTTTGCTTGTTTATGAAGTTCTCTTGCTGCTTCTTTATCTCCACCTGCGAAGAATCGTGCTAAGCCGCTTTTTGTTGCAGCTTGTTCTTTAAGTGAAGTAATATTTTTAATTCGATTGTTCATTTCTTTTGCAAGTGTGCTGATATTTTCTCCAATACTGCCTGCCATGTTTTCCATTGCAATCATTGATTGGACTGCCACGTGAACACGATTTTGTTCTTCAAGAATGGTTTGTTCTTTTTTCTTAAGTTGTTCTCTTTTTGCTTCTACTTCTTTAGCATAGAATTCTTTTTGTGCTTGAACATATCCTTCAAGTTCTTCTTTATTCATTGCTTTATATTCTTCTGTAAGCTTGTTGACATCTCCTTTGTAAGATTGAATTATTTCTCTGGCTTGTTCTTGATATGCTGTGCGTATTGCTTGCGTATCGTTACCGTATGTTGCCATAATTTGATTTTTAAATACTTCAGCTTCTTTACGATAGGTGTTCATTATTTCATTTTTTTCTTCTTCTAGTCGTTTTTCTAGTTCTTCTGTTACAGGTATTATGTCTGTTGTTTGATTAAGGAATCGTTCACAGCCCTCTGTTTGAGGATTTTCTTGACAGTATTTATGGGTGGTCATTCCTGCGCTGCATGCCAAACAATCTGGAGTCATTGCTAGACAGCAAGCAACGGCATCTTCTTGAGTGGTTATTATATCTTCGGTTGAGCGGAGTATATCTTCGCTTGGTGCAAGAACCGTGCTTGCAAGAAATATAAAAAGTATCATTGTTGTAACAATTGTTGTTTTCATCATATCACCTTGTATTATGAGTACGTATGCTTGTATTTACAGTTCTTATTGTTTTTAAATGTTTTCTTCGCAGTGGTTTTGCACATAAAGTGGCTGTTGCCTTGAAGTACAAACAGGAGTCGACACCATTCGTCGGTAGGTGTGCCAAAACTGTTCTGAATTTTTGAGCATGTGCTGCGAGACGATGTCTTTCTCGCGTTCATAGAACGCAATACCTCTTCGCGACAGTCAGAAATGATTAAATGTGCAAAGCACTTCGCAGTAGAAAAATTAATTCTTTTCTAAACGGAGCTATTGAAGGTATTAAGGGGTTGTAAGGCTTGAGTGTATGGGTAACATTTAAAAAGGGCTTTCTGTCTCTAAATCATACTTTGCAGGGCTTGTTAGAATTTTACATTCACTCGTCTCAAGAAACCAAAGTATATTCCTTTGCGGGGGTAGCGAAGTCTGGTCAAACGCGCAGGACTTAAGATCCTGTCTCTTAGTGAGTCCGAGGGTTCGAATCCCTCCCCCCGCACCATTTTTTTTTATTGTTCTGCTTGTTTTTTTTGCTAGGATTTGAACTTGTTCCCTTTAGGGTGCCGAAAATGTTTGTTTTCGTGCACGAATCCCTCCCCCCGCATACCTTTATTTCTCCAGTGAACAACACCCACCACATTTTAAGCGGAGATTATTACCTTGGGCGGTTTCTCGCCCGGGGCTTTGTACCTTTTTGTTCGGTTTTTAGGAGTTTATTTTTTTGTTAATGTTTGACTTTTTTCTATAAAGAACTTACCCCCACGGGGCTATCTCATATTATTTGCGATTGAAGAATTATTTATTCTACTATTTGTCTAGTTGAGAATGGTAATATGTGTTTTTCATCTTGTTTTATTAAATTAATTATGTAGCATCTTTTTATTTTTTCTTTTATATATTTAATTCCTTGATAATCTTCTGCTTTAAGTTTTTCTTTGTATTTTATTTCTAGTCCAATTTGTTCGTGTATTTTGTCAATTATAAAATCCACTTCGTGTTTTTGTTTGTCTTGCCAAAATTTGATTTCATAATCAGAGTTTTTTATTATTTCTCCTAAAATAAATGTTTCAAATAAGAATCCTCTATCATTTCTTATGTTCATTTCGTTGAAGTTGTTGCAAAAGTAGTTTCTTACTCCTGGGTCTATAAAGTATTCTTTATATGCTTTAACTATCTCTTTATTCTTATTAGTAAAGAATGGAGTAACTCTTTTTAGAATGAATGTTTCTTCTAATACTTCAAGATAATTTTCGATTTGTTCTCTTGTTAAGTTTAATTGTTGTGAAATATCTGTTATGTTTAGCTTTCCACCGTTGTTTATTGCTAGGTATTGTATGAGTTTTTTTACTCCGAGTATTTCTTTTATGTTAAGATAATCTACGAGGTCTTTTTTTATGAATGTGTCAAAAATGCTTGCGAGAATTTCTTTTTTGTTTTTACTTAAGACTACTTCTGGGTATCCGCCGTATTGCATGAATTCTTCTATTTCTTTTTTGTATTCTGTTTTAGGGAGATCTCCTTTGAATTTAGTTAATCTTTCTAATTTATCTGGATTTATTTCTTTAAATGTTAAAAATTCTTCAAAATCTAAAGGATATATTTTGTGTAGTATTTTTCTGCCAGCTAAAGATTCTTGTATGTTGTTTTTTATTGTTATTGATGATGAACCTGTAGCGTAAATTTTAATGTTTTTATGATTATCGTATATATTTTTTAGAATTTTTGTAAGATCTGTGTACTTCTGAAATTCATCTATAAATAAACAAAATTGTTTCTTTTCGTTATAACCTTCTAATTGAAGCGAATTTATGAATTTAGTATATGTTTCAAATCGTTCTACATTTTCAAGTATGTCAAAATCTACATATAGGCCTCCTAATTCTTCGTGAAGTTGTTTTAGAAGAGTTGTTTTTCCTACTTGTCTTGGACCGATAATTATTGAAATTTTTTTTGAATCTTTTTCTTTTAGGAGTTTTTGATATAATTTTCTTTTCATATTCATATATGGCACCATAACTAATATATAAATATTTCTAAAATAGTTATGACTATTTTTTAAATTATCTTAAAATAGTTGGTTTTGGAGGTCCTTAGAAATCGCTCGATTGGTATCCCGTTGGGCGGGGCTATTAACCTTTTGGAATGATGCGGGGAAGACTGCTTGGTTTTCCTTGTTTTCTAGGGGTTTGTCCCAAGTCTCTAACTTTTTAGAAAGAAATATATGCTCCCACTGCCAAAAGTAGCATTGTGGGAGGGAAAAACAGATTGAGGCTGTTTTTCCAATGAAGAAAAAAGATAGATTAATTAAAAAAGTTA